>JASHWM010000208.1 GCA_030044075.1 Candidatus Rhabdochlamydia sp.
GGGAGGCGAGGGCCTCATATCCGCCATAGCTGCCGCCGAAGACAGCGATCTTTCCAGGTTCTGCGATCTTGGAATCAATGCACCATTTGACCGCATCTAAAATGTCCAGGTGGGCTTTTTTGCCCCACTGCCCGTTGCCTGCATTGACGAAATCTTTTCCAAATCCAGAAGAAAGTCGGAAGTTGACGCTGAGAACAGCATATCCTCTATTTGCAAGCCATTGGTGGAAGGGAGCATACTCAAGGACATCTCTGACCTGGAATGGCCCGCCGTGCGGGATGACGACAAGAGGGACGGGTTTCTTCGCTTTTCCCTCAAGGTCAACTTCTTTTGGCAATGTTACATAGCTGACAAGCTCAAGACCATCTCTTGCGGTGATGACAAAAGGGTACATCTTCGAGAGGTTTTTGATGGAAGGGAACTGATAGAGGAGGGAAAGGTCTTGGGAAGACCTTTTATAGAGCCATGTTTCAACTCCGCGGTCGGGGATGCTGTTCTTTATGATCCAGAAGCTTGAATCGCCGGACTGGTCTTCGATCGAAAAATTGAGGCCGAGCTTTGAGGTGAGGAAGGTGATGTCCGACCGAACCTGTTCATTCAATGGTTGCCACTTTTGCTCGGTATAATAGGTCGAATAGGCGAGCGGCGCCCCATTTTCAAAATAGACATCCATGATATCGCTTTTTTCATCATGGCCAAGGACGACTTCTTTTCCTGTAGCAAGAGAGACCTTCTTGAGCTGTGTCGTATTACAGCCCCTGTTATCGATAAGATAGAGTGTGCCCTCCTTTTCATTGAACTTAAGACAGTGGGTATGAAATGCATCTTCGGAAGAGATGTTGAAAAGGGTTTTGTCTTTTGCATCGACAAAACTTAAAGAGCAGTCCTGGTTCATCTTGACCTTCACAGAAAGCTGAAGGTTGCTATCGAAGAGAAAATTGATAAATTGATCGTTCTGATAGATGCAACTGAGTGTATTTGCCTCGAGGTCGAGCAAGTAGAGGTCATGGAAGTTCGGGTTGCGATGGTTGATCCCCACGATCGCTTTGTTTTCTTTGTGGCTTACCTGATACACCTTCGTATTGATATGTTCATAGTCTGCGGTGAGGTCTCTGATTTTTGAAGAGCCGATGTGGACAACATATAAATGAAACTGCCTTGTCCCATCTTTGTCTTTGAGAAGGATGATGCTCTGGTTATCTGGCATCCAATAAAATCCCTTGATTTCAGGCTCTTTGAAATCGGTGACTTTTTGGGGGTTGTCCAAGGAGAGCTGCCCCGTTACAAAGAGGTTCATCGTCCCTTCCGCGTCAGCTCCCACGTAAGCTAGGCGCTTGGCATCAGGGCTGATTTTTACTGCCATGCAGGAAGGTTTTTGAAATAGCTCGCTACGAGGGATAAGGTCGGCTGGCAAAGCAGAACAGGGGAGTAGAAGGTTGACAAGGCTGAGCAGTAGTTTGTTTTTCATAAAGACCCCTCATGGTTTGGAAGGGTATTTTTGCTGCCTTGGTCCAAAAATTCAAGTGAAATTATTTGGACAAATGGGGAGGTTCAAGGATATTTTGACGGGAATTGTTTGAAAAAACTTGTTCGTCAAGAAGGTTTTACAATTTTGATTTAGTAATAGATCTATTATTACTTCTAATTTTAACTTCATCCGCTAAATTAAGAAAGGGGAACAGCGGTCCATTTTCCGTCGTCTGCAATACTATATTGCAGGGGGACGCAGTTGTCTATAAACCAGTCGTCATTGATCCCCATTAGGCAGCACATCGCCCAGTGGATTCCCCCATGGGCAACAATCAAGACAGGCCCTGGCATCGCAAGCGCCTCGTTGATCCCTTGCAGTGTTTTTTGCATAAAGATCTGAATGGCCTTTTCCTCAGAGATGAAGGCCTGCTCTCCTATTTCGGTCATCATGCTCCACACGTCGCCATTGCATTCTGTCAGGTTGGGGATTTCAAAGTGGGTGGCGGAAAGCCTTTTTGTAATAATCTCTTTTGTTTCAATCGCTCTTTTTAAGGGACTAAAGCAGACAGACTGCACGGGGAGGCCTGCGATGATGGGCTCAATATTCCTTGCTTGCTCTATCCCTGTTTCATTCAGAGAGATGTCCTCGTGGTCGTCCGTAAGGATGCCCTTGTTATGGTCTGTTTGCCCATGCCTTACAAAATAGAACCCTTTTTTTAGGATCATTGCTCCCACCCATGTTCAGAATAGATCTCTCCCAAAAAGATCTTTTTCAAGACATCGGCAAGAAAAGGGACCATTTTTTCTGGTAGGCTATTAAGAGCAAACAAGGCAAGCGTCTCGCATTTTTCAGGTTCTCTATTCTCAAAAAGGCCTTGCCAATTCTCGCATTCGAAGAAAATATCGATGTTGAGACGGTTGGACCTTGTATGGGCCACATGCACGATCCTGAGATCTGCAGGAGAAAGAACGACACCGGACTCCTCGCAAGCTTCCCTGATGATCGCATTGCTCGCAGCTTCGTTTTCTTCGACATGCCCGGAAACAAGGCACCAATGTCCATCGGCGTAACCTGTATTTTTTCGAAGCAGGAAAAGGATCTTGCCTTCATGTTTTAGGATCAAGTGGACATTGACGTGGGCTGTCGACAGGATTTTTTTTGTCGGAAGACTGCACATACAGATACATTAGTTATAGAGTAGGGGAAAAGATATCACTTTAAAAATATCGGCACAAGCGGCAAGACGAAGGTTCATTTATTTTTTTTCTTTTTTTACCTGGGCATCTGCTTCGGTGACCCAGCTTCCCCCGATGGCCTTATACAGATCGATAAGATAAAGGAACTGGTCTCCCTGTACCTGGGCCAGGTCGAGCTCCGATTGAAAGACATGTCTTTCCGCATCAAGGACAGTCAGATAGTCTGTCAGACCTTCATAGTAGCGGTACCATGAGAGGTTTAAATATTCTTTGAGCGCTTGCACCCGGTCAGTTTCTGTGACGACAATTTTCTTCGTTTGCTGGAGCCCTACAAGAGAGTCTTCGACCTCTTTTAGCGCAGTGAGGACAGTTTGCTCATAATTAAAGATCAGCTCTTCTTTTTCCGCTTTGGCAAGATGAAGCTGCCCTTCCAGTAAAAAGCCCGTAAAAATTTGTTGGAGGAGGTTGCCTCCTACAAGCCACGTCTGGGACTGTTTTTTAAACAGCTTATTCAGCTGGATGCTATCGAAACCAAAGAGGGCATTTAGGTCGATTTGCGGGAAAAATGCTGCCCTTGCCACTCCAACATTTGCGTTCGCTGCAATCAGATTTTGTTCGGCCCTCAAGATATCAGGCCGCATCGTCAGAACTTCTGAAGGATGGCCTGTCGCCACCTGCGAGGGCAGGGTAAGCCCGGTAAGTGGCTTTCCCCTTTCAAGCGAAGAGGGCGGCCTTCCAAGAAGGATGCAAAGGAGGTTCTCTTGCTGGGGGACCAGCATCTCATATTGCTGGACGGAGGCAAGCGCCTCATCATATACCGACCTTGCCTGGTCGACCTCGATCTCAGAGGTAAGGCCTCCTTCATAACGATAGGTTGCGATCTGCAAAGACTCTTTTCGGGACTCAAGGGTTTTTTGAGAAATTTCAAGCTGGAGGTCATACTGCCTTAGAAGAATGTAGCCTTGCGCTACAGAGCCGACGAGAGTAAGGACAACAGTCCTGCGGTTTTCGATCTCTCCGAGGTACTCGGAGTAGGCAGCAAATGAGGCGTTGCTCAGTTTGCTCCACAGATCGACTTCAAAAGAGAGGTTCAAAATGGCTTTAAAATCCGGCGTTGTCGGCCCAATATTGGAAGGAAGGAAATCTGAATCGATGGGAAGCCGCTCCTTTACTGCGGAAGAGTTAAGGCTGATTTGAGGCATCCTTTGCGATCTGACGATCTCATACTGCGCATGATATTGGACCACACGCCAGGCTGCGATCTGCAGGTCTTTGTTTTCAGCAAGGGCGATATCAATATAAGAGTTGAGCACAGGATCTCCGAGCGCTTCCCACCAGGAGATATTGGTATGTACCGATTCCTCATCTGAAAGCGTTCTCCAGGAAGCTGACAGGTCGCTGACCGGACGGGAATACTTCGGAGCGAGGTTGCAACCAGTAAAAAAACAAAGGAGACAGAAGCTTGCGATCAGCTTGTATTTCATTCATTTCTCTCCTTTTTGTCCCTGTCAAGGAGCTTGTAGAAGAAAGGGACAAAGAAGATCCCGAAAAATGTTGCAACAATCATCCCTCCCATTACGCCTGTCCCTACAGAATGACGACTTGCTGCCCCGGCGCCTTTGCTGATGACGAGCGGCAGCACGCCGAAGACAAAGGTCAGCGATGTCATCATGATCGCGCGGAAACGTTGTTTTGCTCCTTCAAGGGCCGCTTCGCGGACAGACACCCCTTCTTTTCTTCGAAGGATGGCAAACTCAACGATCAATATTGCGTTCTTTGCAGCAAGGGCGATAAGCGTCACAAGCCCGATTTGAAAATAGACATCATTGTTCAGGCCCCGCAGCCAGATCGCTGCAAAGGCCCCCAGGATGCCAAAGGGTATGGCAAGGAGGATGCTAAAGGGCAAAGACCACCTCTCGTATAATGCTGAAAGGATCAAAAATACGAGGACAAGGGCGCCGATGAGCGCACTTGTCGATGTGCCGCCAGATGCTTTTTCCTGGTAGGCTTGCCCGCTCCACGAGAATGTCATATCGCTAGGCAGTATTTCTTTTGCAAGCTCTTCCATCGCTGCCATGGCCTGGCCTGAGCTGTATCCGGGCGCTGCGGAACCGTTGATCTTCGCAGCAGGAAAGACATTGAAGCGGCTGATGAGGTTTGGCCCATTGGAGTAGTGAAAGGTCACAAGAGATTTTAAGGGGACCATGGTCCCATTGTCTGACTTCACATAGATGTTCCCCACCTCTTCCAAAGACGATCGGAAATCAGGCTCTGCCTGGACCATGACCTTGAAGACGTGGCCAAATTTGTTAAAATTGTTGACATAGACAGAACCAAGAAGGCTTTGGAGGGATTCGTAGACCCTTCCGATCGGTACGTTAAGCGCCCTTGCTTTTGTTCGATCAAGGTCAGCAAAAATTTGGATGCAGTTTGTATTGATCGCTGTTGAAAGGCGTGTCAGTTCGGGGCGCTTGCTTGCCGCCTCGATGAATTTGTTTGTCGTCTCTTCAAGCATCTCAGTGCTTCCATCGCCCTGGTTGACGACCCAAAATTCGAACCCTCCGACAGTGCCAAGGCCCTGGATGGCAGGAGGGTTGAAGGGGAGGATGCGTCCTTCCGGGATGGAATAAAATTCTTTGCCGAGGGTTTGCAATACCCCTTGCGCAGAAAGTTCTTCGGTTGTGCGCTCATCCCAGTTTTTCAGGATGATGAAGTAGGTGCTGACAGGAGTTCTGTTCAAGTTCTCAAGAAGGCTAAAGCCGGTCATGGAGACAAAGGTTTTCACTGCCGGGTTGCTCATGACAAGAGGTTCTATCTTTTTTGTGACGGCATCGGACCGATCGAGGCTTGCCTCTTCAGGGAGGTTGGCAAATGTGAACAAATACCCCTGGTCTTCTTGGGGGACAAGGGCGGTTGGGGTGATCTTAAAAAAATAGCCGAGGCATAGAAGGATAGAACCAAAGATCACAAATGAGATGAACTTATGGTCGATCAGCCAGCCGGCGCCTTTTGCATATAAAGAGGTGCACTTGGAAAGGCCGTCATTGAAGAGTGTTGCGACCTTTGGCAAGGTGGCATGCTTTTTTAAAAGGATTGCCGCAAGGACAGGGCTTAGTGTCAGCGCAACAATGCCTGAAATCACAACCGAAATAGAGATGGTCACAGCAAACTGCTTATAGAGCCCTCCGGCAATCCCTCCAAGGAAGGCAACAGGAATGAACACAGCGCAGAGGACGCAAACGATCGCCACGATAGGGCTTGATACTTCCTCCATGGCGAGGAAGGCAGCTTCTTTCGGGGGAAGGCCTTTCTCACGCATATTCCTTTCGACGTTTTCCACGACAACGATGGCGTCGTCCACAACAATACCAATTGCCAGAACAAGTCCGAACAGTGTTAGGGTGTTCAAAGAGAACCCAAGGACATACATCCCTGCAAAGGTGCCCACAATGGAAACGATCATCGCGATCACAGGAATGATCGTCGCCCTTATGTTTTGAAGAAAAACGAAGACGACAAGGGCGACTAGGAGGGCGGCCTCATACAGTGTGTGCTCAACCTCTTTGATGGAGATCTTGATAAATTCTGTTGTATCATAGGGAATGGAATAGGTGATCCCAGGGGGGAATCTCTGCGAGAGCCGGTTCATTGTTTCTCTGACTTCATTGGCAACAACAAGGGCGTTGGCGCCATACTCCTGGTACACTGCGATGAGGGCTGCGTTCTGTCCATTGAGCGCGCCATTGACGCTATAATCTTGCGCTCCAAGTTCGGTATGGCCGACATCCTTGATACAGACGGTGGCCCCATCTGGCATCGCACGGAGGATGATGTCATCGAATTCCTGAGTGGTCGAGAGCCTTCCCAAAGCAGTCACAGGAAGCGTGAGCTGCACAGGTTTGTTCGTGGGCGCCTGGCCAAGCTCGCCGATGGGGTAGTCGGTGCTCTGCTCCTGGATCGATCCGACGATATCGGTTGTGTCGATCCCAAGTTGCGACATTTTGTCGGGCCTGAGCCAGACACGCATGGAATAGTCTCGAGCGTTGATGAGCTTTGCGTCGCTGACGCCGGGAAGCCTTAAGATCTCGTCAGCCACATTGATCGTTGCATAGTTGCTTGTATATACATCGCTATATTGTCCTGTAGGAGATTGCACCGCAACGATAAGGAGGATCGTGGGGGTTTGTTTCTTGACCGTCACGCCCTCTTTTTGGACTTCTGTGGGAAGCTCTGACATGGCCAGGTCGACCCGGTCTTGCACATTGTTCAAGGCAAGGTCTGCATCTGCGCCGATATCAAAGTAGACGCTCAGCGCATAATTTCCCGTCGCAGCATTCTGGGAATACATATAGATCATGTCCTCTACGCCATTGATCTGGTCTTCCAGTGGGGCTGCGACTGAGTCTGACAATATTTGCGCGCTGCCGCCGGGATAGGTGGCGGTCACTTGGATCTGGGGAGGGGTGATGTTGGGATATTGTTCGATAGGAAGCTGAAGAAGAGATACGGCGCCAATGAGGGTGATCAGGATCGAGAGCACCATGGCGAACACGGGACGTTTCAGAAAAAAACGTGAGATCATTTCTGAATTTCCATTAAATTTTTATCTTCTGAAGGAGAGGCCGTTGAGATGACCTTGACGATCATTCCATTGCTGATCTTGTTGACCCCATCTGCAACGACAACTTCACCTTCTTCAAGGCCCTGCTTAATGACCCAATAATCTTTATACCATTCACCTACTTGAACATTCCTTGCAGATACTTTTCCTGTTTGGTCGATGACGAAAACAAACATTCCTTTTTGCCCTTGGAAGACAGACTTTTGCGGAACGAAGATGGCATTAGGCCGCATGGCGCCTGTGACGATCGCCTCGACAAACTGACCGGGGAGGACAAGGCCCTGGGGATTTGGAAAGCTTGCGCGAACGACCATCGCCCCTGTTTGCGGGTCGAGCGTTGGAGAGGAAAAGTTGACCTTCCCTTCTTCAGGAAAAATCGTCCCGTTGGCGAGCTTCAGGGAGACAGAGTACTCTTGCTGGGGAGGGAGTA
>JASHWM010000209.1 GCA_030044075.1 Candidatus Rhabdochlamydia sp.
TTTTTTAGAAAAGGGAAATCAAGAGGCTCCTGACTTCCCAAAGAAAGAGAAAGGCCGTGGCATAAGAGGGGATATTTCTCGACGATCTTTTCAAAGTCTTTTCCGAGCAATCCCCCTATGTCGATCCAATTTTCTGGAGCAACTTCCACAAAGGCAGGATGAGGCGTTTGAATTTCAAGAAGATCATCGATGATATCACGACGAAGCCCAATTCCTACACCTGCATCCATTCAGGTTATCCGTTGTTTGGCTTATTGTCGCCGCATTTGCCTTCACCGCATTTTCCTTCTGGAGGCTTTCCTTTTTTAGGCTTGTTATCCCCGCATTTGCCTTCACCGCATTTTCCTTCTGGCGGCTTGCTATCATCATCGTCTTGAGGTGTTGCCTTAGTAGATCCGGTATTTGAATCAGCAAGTTTTTTTTGAGTGACAAGTTCAGCGCGCACTTCTGTTGCAGCGCCAAGCGGGGTATATTGCAGAACTTCTTCAGCTTGCGCTCCAACAGCTCCAAGAGCAAGAGAACATGCAAGTGTTGTTATTGTAGTTTTCTTTTTCATTCCTTCCTCCATATCAAGGGAATTTTTTACATTCTTCATGTGTAATCAATTAAGCAATAAAAACCAATTAATTTTTTGACTATTTTATCTAAACACGCTATGCAAATCAATTTCAAGAAAAAGAGAAAAACCATGCAAGAGACCGCAGAGCATATACGCCTAAAAGAGCATCATGACAAAAAGGCCAACTGGAAAAAGTGGGGCCCCTATTTAAGTGAAAGGGCCTGGGGAACTGTTCGTGAAGACTACAGCGAGAATGGAGATGCCTGGGAATATTTTCCTCACGAGATTGCACATAGCAGGACATATCGATGGAATGAAGATGGGATCGGGGGGATCTGTGACCGCAACCAGCACATCTGCCTTTCTTTTGCCTTTTGGAATGGAAAAGACCCCCTATTAAAAGAGAGGATGTTCGGGCTCTCGGGCCCCCAGGGCAATCATGGCGAAGATGTGAAGGAGTATTATTTCTATCTCGACAACACGCCGACCCACAGCTATATGGAGATGCTCTACAAGTATCCCCAAGAACCTTTTCCTTATGAAGAGCTTGTTTTGCAAAACCAGAAAAGGGGCACTGATGCGCCGGAGTACGAGCTGATAGACACCGGGGCCTTTTCACAAAACAAATATTTCGACATTTTCCTAAGGTATGCCAAAGCAGGGCAAGACGACATCCTGGTCTCTGTTGCTGTCCATAACAGGGGCAAAGAAAGTGCAGAATGCCTGGTCCTCCCAACAGTCCTTTTCCGCAATACATGGTCCTGGGGCTATCCTGAAGGGCCAACAGGCGATGAAAAAGGAAAGCCGCTATTAAAAGAAGACAATGGCGTTATTGTCCTCGAGCACCCTGTTGAAGGGACCTATTACCTGTATTCGGAAAACAGCGAAGGGCTTTTGTTTACAGATAATGAGACGAACTTCAAAAAGCTCTATAACACTCCCAATACCTCCGCTTATGTAAAAGATGCCTTCCATCAGTTTTTTATTCAGGATGAAAAGGACGCTGTGAGCCCAAAGAAGCAAGGGACAAAGGCCTGCTCCATCTATAAAAAGACCATTCTTCCAGAAGCGCCTGCCCTCATCCGCCTTCGGCTCTCCAAAGATAAACTGGCTGAGCCCTTTAAAGAATTTGATGCAATCTTCGCTTTGAAAAAAAAGGAAGCAGACCTTTTTTATGAGCAAGTGCAGAACCAAAACCTCTCAGACGACATGAAAAAAATTCAGAGGACGGCATTAAGCGGAATGCTTTGGAACAAACAATTTTACTATTTTGATGTCGAGCAATGGCTCAAAGGAGACCCAGCTTCGCCGCCCCCGCCAAAAAACAGGACGCTCCATCGGAACCGGGAATGGGAGCATATCTCCAATTTCGATATTTTGTCTCTTCCAGACAAGTGGGAATATCCCTATTTCTGTTCCTGGGACAGCGCCTTTCATTGCATCCCTTTCCTTTTTGTCGACTCAGATTATGCAAAAAGGCAACTGACCTTGATGACAAGGGAGTGGTACATGCATCCCAATGGACAGCTTGCAGCCTACGAATGGTCTTTTTCTGATGTAAATCCCCCTGTCCATGCTTGGGCGACCTGGCGCTGTTATAAGATCGATGCCAAGATAAAAGGAAAAAAAGATATCGACTTCCTCAAAGGGATTTTCCATAAGCTCCTCCTCAATTTCACATGGTGGGTCAACAAAAAAGACTCAGAAGGCAACAACGTATTCCAGGGTGGGTTCCTTGGCATGGACAATATCAGCGTCTTTGATAGAAGCACGGCGCTCCCGACAGGAGGCCATATCGACCAGTCCGATGCCACATCGTGGATGGCCTTTTATTGCGTCACCATGATGAAGATCGCCCTTGAGCTTTCGATGGAAGAGCCGATCTACCAGGATATCGCGACAAAATTCTTCGAACATTTTATCCGGATCTCGAATGCAATTAATGGGTGCTCTAACGAAGAACATTCCCTTTGGGACCCTGAGGACAAATTTTATTATGACGCCCTCCACCTTCCCAATGAAAAGATCATTCCTCTGAGGATCCGCTCCCTTGTAGGACTTCTCCCCTTGCTCGCTGTCGAGACCCTGAGCCCAGAACTTCTTGAAAAGACGCCCGTCTTTTCAAGAAGGCTTGATTGGTTCTCGAAAAAAAAGGCCCATATCACCTGCAAAATGGCGTGCATGCACACAAAAGGATCTAATCAAAGAAGGATCATGTCGATCGTCATGAAAGAAAAGCTGGTTCGGATCCTGCAATATATGCTTGATGAAAATGAGTTTTTATCCCCCTATGGAATACGGTCTGTTTCTAAATTCCATGAAAAAAATCCCTACCACTTTCCTTTGGGCGACCAAAAATACAGCATCTCTTACGAGCCAGGCTACTCTAAAAGCAGGCTCTTTGGGGGAAATTCCAATTGGAGGGGGCCTATATGGTTCCCGATCAATTTCCTTCTCATCGAAGCGCTCCAAAAATACCACCACTACTTCGGGGATGACTTCCAGGTCGAATTCCCTTCTTTTTCGGGCAACAAAATGAACCTTTGGGACATCTCGATAGAGCTGTCAAAAAGACTCATCGGCCTATTTGTAAAAACTCCTGAGCAGGCAAGGCCGATCTATGGCAGCGATCCCTTATTTGAGAAGGACCCCCACTGGAAAGACCTTGTCCTTTTCCACGAGTACTTCCACGGAGATACGGGCCTTGGCCTTGGGTCCACCCATCAGACAGGATGGACAGGTCTTGTTGCAAAGCTGATCCAACAAAGTGGAGAGTTTCTCTAAAAAACCTTCCTCAAAAATCTCCGCCCTAGATACATTTTAAAAAACGGGATGCAACGGAGATCAAACCGTGGTCAAAGTATTGTCGGCCCTGGACTGGGCTGTCATCATCAGTTATTTTTTGGTTGTTTTTGTGATCGGAAACCTTTCTGCAAAAAAGCAGAGCGGCGACCGCAGTTTTTTTCTTGGGGACCGCCAGATGCCTGTATGGGCTGTTTCCATCTCTATTATTGCCACTTCCCTCTCCGCAGTAACTTTTCTTGGGTCTCCTCAGGAAGCTTTCAAGGGCGACCTTTCCTATTTGATCTTAAATATCGGAGGGATCATCTCCGCTTTTATCGTCGCCTATTTTTTTGTTCCGATCTTCTTTCGGACGAACACGCTGACAATTTATGGATATCTGGAAAAAAGGTTTGGACTAAGGACGAGGATCGTTTCTGGGATTGCATTTCTGATAGGGCGCCTCCTGGCTTCTGGCGCGCGGCTCTTTATTGCCGCCCTTGGCGCATCGATCCTCTTTAATGGTTCTGCCTATCCAACATCTCAGCAGCTAATCCTTCTCATCCTGCTCATTGGGATCAGCGGGACCATCTACACAGTTTTTGGAGGGATCCGCGCAGTGATCTGGACCGATGTCATCCAATTCTCTGTCGTGATGCTCACTGTAGGCATGACCATCTACTTCCTTGTAAGCGCAATTCCCCTCTCTATTCCGGAGATGGCCTCCTTCCTCTCTTCTTCACCCACCGCCCAGGAAGGATTTTCAAAGCTCTCCCTCGTCCATATGGAATGGGACCTTTCCTCTCCCTATACGCTTCTTACCGGGACCTTCGCGATCATTTTCTTAAATGTCGCATGCTATGGGGTCGACCACGATATCGTCCAGAGGATGCTGACTTGCAAAACTCCCTGGCAAGGCGGACTGTCATTGATCAGTTCCATATTCCTTGGCATTGTTGTCGTCTTTCTTTTTATGTGCATCGGCCTTCTCCTCTATCTCTTCAGCAGGCCTGAAATCATGGGAGAAAGCGCCGCTATGTTCAACCACAGCGAGCTCATCTATCCGCAATTCTTGATCTCGTATTTGCCCGAAGGGTTTTCAGGTCTTGCGATCGCTGGGCTGTTTGCTGTAGCGATGGGATCATTGGACTCAGCGATCAACGCCATGGCAAGCAGTGCGATAGCAGATGTTTGGAGGCCGATAAAAAAAACGTTCTTTGGGAAAAACACTGAAGAAATGGAGCAAGGGCTCAAAAGAGGGCGGATCTCTGTCGCCCTGATCGGCGCCGCACTGATGCTTTTTGCTGTCCTTGCCGCGCTCAGTTACGACCCTAAGAACAATACCCTGCTTGGCTTTTCTCTTGGCATCATGACCTATGCCTACTCGGGACTTTTGGGTGTATTTTTGACGGGCATCTTCACAAAGCGGGGCAACACGATAAGCTGCATATGTGCAATGGTGGCAGGTCCTATAATTGTCTTTCTTCTACAGCCGTCTTTTATCCCCCGCTGGCTGGGAGTGCAGATCGCCTGGCCCTGGTGGATGGTGCTTGGAAGTTTGGTGAGCATGCTGATCTCTGCTGCTGGCTCTGCTCAAAAAGAAACGTCTGTCATCCGAATCTCTTCTTAAAGGAGGATACCCTTGACAAGCTCCCTTTCTAGAGATCTTCATCAGGTTTACTCAGGATACATCCCCTCTGTTGAGACGATGTCCGCATCGCAGATGTGGAGACTTGCCGCACTTCACTTCCTCGCTTGGGCAGAAGGTCATCCAAGCGGCCTTGCCGTGCTCCCTTCCGGAAGGTCCGCGCAGGAGTTCATGTTACAGTTACGCGATCTAAAAGAACATGGCGCAAGAGAAGAGTTGAAAGAACTGGGGATCGAAGGATTCCCCAGGATGGACCGCATCACCCTTTTGCAACCTGTG
>JASHWM010000210.1 GCA_030044075.1 Candidatus Rhabdochlamydia sp.
CTATCTGGATGTGGAGGGACTTGTCGAATTTGCCAACACCCCGAGACAGTCATTTAGTTATCGAAGCGTTATCGTGCAGGGGAGATATCTTCTTTGGGACGATGTCCTCGGAGACCCTCTAAGTGTTGCTGCAGGGCTCAACATTAGGGCCGTATCCACAAGAGGCCTTAGGGATGTCAGCTGCCCCTATCATGCGAATGGGAACATCGAAGGGACTTTTGCCGTAGGGAAAGAGTGGGACAAGGGGCCTTACTGGTTTTTGCGAGGCTCTGTCCTTGGCGCATTGGGGGTCGGGAACAGGGGATCTCCCTGGTCGAGGTGCTTTGCCTCAATAGAAGGAAATATCCGCGATTATCATCGAGTGGAGGTGATCGGAGAGGGTTATTTTGGTTTTGGACATCAAAGAAAGGTCAATATCGACCATTTTGATGGATATGCCAAGATCCACCACCAGTCCGTTGATGTCGGCCTTGCCTATAGGTATATGTTCCCCATTTGGGGCAACATCGCTGTTGAATATAAAAGAAGGGTCTACGCAAGGTCTTTCCCGGAAAACGTGAACTTCTTTATCTTCCGCTACCAGTTGCCGTTCTCTGTTGTCTAGGACTGCAAAAGAGCGATCGCCGTCGCATGGCTTTTTGAGTGGCTGATCGAGATAAGGACGTTTGGGTTTTTGAACTCTTTTTCGACTTTTTCTGAGAAGATGGCGACCGGCTTTCCCGAATCCTCCTGGATGATCTCCACGTCATGGAATCCAAAAGATGCCCCAAAGCCAACGCCAAGCGCCTTGCTGATCGCTTCTTTGGCTGCAAAGCGCCCAGCGATCGAGCTGGCGCTTAGCTTTTCTTTCAAAAGGTCAATCTCTCTAGCTGTCAGGAGTTTTCTAATAAAATTGTCCTTGTGCTTGCCAAGCACTTCATCGATGCGCTCGATTTCGACAATGTCAATCCCAATTCCGGTAATCATAGTTACTCTTCCACAAGTTCGCTTTCATATTCCTGGGAAAAGATCTCTTCTTCACAGGCATTGCAGAAGATCATCCTTCCTGAATGTGTGTGTTTGATCGAAAGGACTTGGGCATCGATAATTTCTCCTATCGAATCTCCGCCTCCGTTGACAACGACCATCGTGCCGTCGTCGAGATAGCCAACGCCCTGCTTGGGTTCTTTTCCGTATCTCTGGATCTTGATCTTGATGATCTCGCCCGTTTGCATCATAGGCTTGAGAAGGTTTGATAAATTATGGATGTTGATGACGCGGATGCCGTCAGTAGAGGGGACCTGGATGCGGGTGGTGTCTGCGCTCAAGATGTTGCATTCAAGCATTTTGGCAAGGCGGAAGAATTTTAATGCAACGTCTTTCATTTCGGGAAAGTCGGAGTCGGTATACTCCATCTCAAGGTCTGCCATCTTTTCGAGCTTTTTGACGATCTCGAGTGTTTTTCTGGCCTTTGATTTGACCATCTCGTCGATGGAGTCCACCTGGAGCTGAAGGTCTTTGACAAGGAACTTGGGAAGGATGAGCTGGTGGTCGAAGACCCCGGTTGTGCATAGGTCTAAGATCCTGGGATCGCTGATCGCGGAGGCATCAATGATCAGGTTCTTTTTTTTCTTCGGAGCGCTGGAGAGTTTGATGAAAGGGAGCTGAAGGGCAAGTGTCTCCGATGATCTTAATGTCATGATGGTCCCAAGATATAGGCCGGAAAGCAGCAGCACGACACGGATCCCTTCCATGACCTGCGCGGAAAAATGCATTGAGACCGATGTGATGTCGACGAAAGTCTGAAAAGTAAGTAAGAGAGCTTTTCCCATCAGGTAGCCAAAGAAAAGGCCGATGAGCGTGGTTAAAAATGAGCGGAGCTCGAATTTGCGGAAAAAACTTTCCAGACCAACAAGAAATAGGCTCATAATAAATCCAAGACCAATCCCTAAACTGACATTAAAGGTTATCGTTCCTGTAGGGCTTGCAATCATAAACGCTGTTACAAAAAGGATGCTCAGCCCAAGAAAAAACAGTCTGATAAACGCAAGGGAAAGTTGCATGTAGTCCTTCCTAAAATTTTGGTTTGTCACAAAAATTCGTTGTCATTAAAAAAATCTTTTCATCAAATTCTAGATTCGAAGCCTTTTTTTGTCGATAAACTTCATTTTTGTTTTTGATCTTTTACCGGGCTGTTATAATGCCCAAAACAGTAAAAACATCGGAGAGCCCCATGAAATGTAGACACATTCCTGCAGTCGTTATATCTGGTTGCCTATGGCTATTTATTGGAGTGATGCTCCTTACAAAAGGCCTTGGTTTTATTGTGCAAGCATCCACTTCTCATGGACTGTGGCTGCCTAGCATAGCAAATTACCTAGGAGATTTGCAACAAGCAGCATTGGCCTTGATCACGCTCGCACTTTTCATCGGCTTTTTAAAAGGAAGATTTGTTCTATCAAAAAGTGCCAAAAGAGTTGTGGAGCGTTTGCTCACTTTTCCTGAGCCAGTCCCAATTGCAAAAATATATAGCCTCAAGTACGTCCTTATTATCCTCTTTATGGTCATGCTTGGCGTAAGCAGCAGATGGACAAATCCTCCTCCTGACATACGAGGCTTTATCGATGTTGCGATAGGGTCTGCCCTCATGAATGGGGCGCTGTTCTACTTTAAATTTGCTTTTCAGCTCCAAAAACAGAAGTCAAAGAAAGAGGAAAGTCCGTAGCTTATGCTGAACTATTTTTTTTGGGACCTTCCAAAAGAACTCATCTCGATAGCTATACCCGGCCTTGGGCGCTCCATACTCTGGTATGGGTTTTTCTTTGCCCTGGGTTTCTTCCTTGGCTACTTGCTCCTCATCTATTCATTGAAGAGAGCGTTCAGAGAGGTCCCTGACTGCGCCCTTGCGATCAAAAAAAAGGGAGCGAATGCTTTTGCAGAAAAGCTCAGCATGTATGTCTTTATTGGGGCTATACTCGGCGCCAGGTTGGGAGATGTGATTTTTTATCAGGACTGGCAGCAAATCGCAGCAAGCCCTTTCTCAGTCTTTGCGATTTGGGAGGGCGGGCTTGCAAGCCATGGAGGGGTGGCGGGAATTTTGATTTCTCTTCTCTTCTTTGCCAAAAAGATGAACGTTCCCTTCCTTAGGGTCATTGACATGTGTGTAATGCCCGCATGCTGCGCCGCCGGATGCATCAGGATCGGGAACTTTTTTAACCAGGAGATCCTCGGAACAATGACAAGCGCCCCATGGGGCGTCATGTTCGGCCACCCAATAGACGGGGTGCTTCATGTGATCAGGCACCC
>JASHWM010000211.1 GCA_030044075.1 Candidatus Rhabdochlamydia sp.
GATCCGTTGCAAACTGACCTCCTCTTCTGCCCAATATGGGATCCTTGCCTATCCAGCATCGGGTGATAAGCCAACCGCGCCAGGGATCTCGTTCGCCATGTATAAAATTGGGACCTGACACCAAGAAAAGTTCATACATTTCTGAACAACCCGCTAAAATATTCAATTAGCAATGTTTTAGCGGGTTTTATTTTTAATATTATTATTAATTAAAAATATTTGTTTCAATCTCTAGAAAATAAATCCAAAAACAAGGATATAAGAATTTTAAAGAAATAATTTAACATGGCACTGCTTTGCTAAAACATCGTCTGCCAGTTGCGGCACTCATTTCTTTGTTTTTAGGGGGATGTTATGTCAATCGGGCGATCCTTGATCCCTATGGAGCAGCGCCTTCTTCTCCTTCCGAGTTTTGGAAGCCCCCAAAGCGCGCCCTTGCATCCCCATCAGATGTAGCTCAGACCATTCCAAATACCGAAACACCCTTGAGCCTGGCAGAAGTGATCGACATTGCCTTGAGAAATAACACCGAAACAAGGATGACGTGGGCAGAGGCAAGGACGTCAGCCGCAGCATATGCCCAGACGCAAAGTTCCCAGCTTCCCCAGATCACCGGAGATTTTGCATACAGCCGTTATCGCACGAGCACCACTTTCAACAACATTGTGGAAACCTACTGGCAATCCGAATGGGGCCCTGAGCTGAACGTCTCCTACATCGTCTTTGACTTTGGCCAGCGCAGGGCGACAAGCGAGGCGGCAAGGCAGGCCTTGTACTTTGCTGACTGGACGCACAACAGGATGATCCAAACAGTGCTTGATACCGTGACGAATAACTATTACAACTACCTGTATCAAAAGCAGCTTTATGTTTCCCTGGAAGCGGATGTTGCCAACGCAAAGACCACATTTGACGAAGCAAGCCTTGGCCTAGAGACCGGAGTGAAAAACATCTCTGATGTCCTCCAGGCAAAGACGCAGCTTTTGCAAAGGCAGACAGAGCTTGTAGCCCAGCAGCAAAAGATCGTCGATAGCTACGCCGTCCTCTTAAGCAACATGGGCGTCCCTGCAAGCACCTCTATCAAGCTTGAAGAAATTCCCCAGGACATCCCCCATACCCTTATCCAAGAAGATACAAACGAGATGATCCAGAGGGCGCTTGAAAAAAGAGCAGACCTGTTGGCAGCTGAAGCCAATTTACGCGCAGCTGAGGAAAATGTGACCGCAGCAAAAAGACAGTTCTTTCCAACACTTGAATACAACTTCGACTTCGGAAGGACCTACTTTAGCGAGGGCGGGAATGACGACTACAACCTCTTGAGCGCCTTCGTGCTGAACATCCCCATTTTCTATGGGTTCAGCCTGCAGAATTCTGTCAGGCAGGCAAAGGCCCAAAAAGAACAAGCGGAAGCACAACTGAGGCAGGCGCAGCTCCAAGTCATCGAAGATGTCACAACTGCCCACTCAAGCGTCAAGGTGGCCTTTGAAACCCTTGGCTACGCGCAAGGGTTTTTGAAATCCGCACAAGAACAATTTAAAGTTGCACTCGCCCAATACAAAGAAGGGACAGCAGACATTTTGACCGTCATCTCAGCACAAACGGCCCTTGCAAACGCAAGGTCAGAGGTGGCGCGTTCTTTCCAGCAGTGGTTCTCTTCTCTTGCCAATTTGGCCTATGCAGCAGGGACGCTCAGTCCTGACCAATCCAAAAATAAGGAAGGATCATAATATGAAAAAGCTTCTGTCCCTATGCATTTTACTCCTTTGTTTTTCCGGTTGTGGAAGTCCTACTGCCCCGCCCTCTCCGCCGCCGCCTGTGAATGTCGCAAAAAGCATCCAAAAAGATGCTCCCATCTATTTTGATTATGTGGGGCATATCGAGGCATTTAGCACGGTGAACATCCAGTCCCAGGTTGCCGGAACGCTCGTATCGCAGCATTTCACGCAAGGCGCAGATGTCAAGCAAGGCGACCTTCTCTTTGTGATCGATCCAAGGCCCTATGAGGCGTCGCTCAAACAGGCTGAAGCAACGCTTGCACAAAACATCGCAGCCCTCAAACTTTCTGAGGACACTGTGAAGCGGTATACCAAGCTTGTCAAGGAAGACTATGTCGCGCAGCTCACCTTCGACCAATTCGTGACAAATGTCGCAGTCGACCAGGCGATCATCAAGCAAAACCTAGCGCAGATTGAAGAAGCAAAAATCAACCTCGATTACTGCTACATCAAAGCACCTATCGACGCAACGACAGGGATCCTGAACATCTACGTAGGGAATTATATTAAAATTGGCGAGGACACCCCTTTGATCACATTGAACCAGATCACGCCGATCTACATGAATTTTTACGTGCCCGAAAAACAGCTTGCAACAATCTTGACGCATCAGAGAAGCGGCGCATTAAAAGCCGAGGCATTTGTCAACCGGAACTATTCCCAACCTCATGAGGGCACTGTGACTTTGATCAACAACACTGTTGATGAGGAAACAGGGATGTTCCTCATCCAGGCAACCTTCCAAAACGAGTCCAAGTTGTTATGGCCCGGGCAGTTTGTCACTGCAAGGCTGTATGTCGATGTGAAAAAAAATGCCATCCTCATCCCCGGAAAAGCAGTCGAATATGGACAAGATGGCTCCCATGTATTTGTGGTGAAGGAAGACAACACCGTCGAGCTCCGCCACATTACGCTTGGACAGGTGGAAAATGACATGGTCATTGTCGAAGAAGGGCTGCAGCCAGGCGAGAGCGTTGTCACTGATGGACAGATCAACCTGTTCTCTGGAAGAAAAGTAACGATTAAAGAGGAAGTTCAATGAATTTATCAGAAATTTTCATTAAACGGCCCATCATGACATTCCTTGTGATGATGGCAATCCTATTTTTTGGGATCTTCTCCTTTACAATGCTCCCGATCAGCGATATGCCGAACGTCGACTACCCCACAATCCAGGTGTCGACAAGCTATCCGGGGTCTTCCGCCGAGACTGTTGCCAACAACGTGACAGCTCCTCTTGAGAAGCAGCTCTTGACGATCAGCGGGATCAATGTGCTCACATCAACGAGCAACAAAGGGTCCAGCACCATTGCCATTCAGTTTGATCTCGATAAAAACATCGACGTCGCAGCTCAGGACGTCCTTGCTGCGATCAACCAGGCAAATGCCGTCCTGCCAAGAGACCTCCCTTCGAACCCGACGTACACCAAAGTAAACCCTTCGGCAACGCCCATCCTCTACTTGGCGATCAGCTCGGCGACGACAACTTTAGGGGAACTGTATGAGAGCGCCAAAACGATCATTGGACAGAGGCTGAACATCATCGAGGGTGTTGCGCAAGTATCTGTCTACGGATCTCCTTATGCTGTCAGGGTCCAGGTAGACCCGCAAGAGCTCACTGCAAAAGGGATCGGCTTCGATGAGTTCGCACAAACCCTCTATGACCAGAATATCAATATGCCTACAGGGGCGCTCTATGGGAAGAGCAAGGAATTTAACATCAACGTCGACGGCCAGATCGTTGAGGCGGAAAGCTATAATTCTGTCGTCATCAAAAATAAAGATGGGCAGCTGGTAAAGATCAGCGATATCGGAAGAGCCCTTGATTCTGTCTCAAGCGACAAGATGAACATCCGTTATCTTGAAGGAAAGGCCAACCTTCCTACAGTCGTCCTTGCAATACAAAAGCAGCCGACGGGCAACGCGATGCAGATCATCCGCGATGTCAAAAAACTCCTCCCCGTCTTGAAGAACGAGATCCCCCAGTCGATAGAAATTTACAACGTCTTCGATAAGTCGCAATACATCGACGAATCTGTCCATGATGTCTATCTCACTTTGACGATCGCGATCCTCCTTGTCGTCATCGTCGTCTTCATCTACCTTGGAAGGCCCATTGATACCTTCATCCCTTCCACAGCCCTTCCCCTGTCGATCATTGGGACTTTTGCGATCATGTACCTTTGCGGCTACAGCATCGACATCCTGTCTTTATTGGCCATCACGCTATCGGTCGGATTTTTGATCGACGATGCGATCGTAGTTCTTGAAAACATCACGCGGCATATCGAAGAAGGCGAGGACCCTTATGATGCTGCTCTGAAAGGATCAAAACAGATCAGCTTTACGATCGTATCGATGACCCTCTGCCTTGCGTCAGTGTTCATCCCCCTTCTCTTCATGGGAGGCGTCCTTGGGAAGATCTTCCGAGAGTTTGCAGTAACTATCATGGTCGCGATCCTGATTTCGGGATTTGTATCGCTCTCATTGACCCCCATGCTCTGCAGCAGGCTCATGAAAAAGGGGGGCCACGGGAAAAACAAGACGGCCCTTGAAAAGTTCTCAGACAAACTTAACTCGACGCTCGTCGGCTGGTATTCAAAAAGCCTCAAGCTTGTCCTAAAGCATACAAAACTTGCGTTTTCCCTTGGGATAGTCGCAATGGCCCTGACCCTTTTTCTGGCGCTGAAGCTGCCAAAAGATTTTCTCCCTCCCGACGACCTTGGATTTATCCAGGGATTTACGCAAGGGACCGAATCGGTTTCTCCCTTTTTGATGAAAAAGTATCAGGAGCAACTGACACAGGAGGTCCTAAAAGACCCTGCTGTCGAGTCGATCATCTCGGTGACTGGGTCGCCTGCGGACAACCAGGGGATCTTCTTTATCAGGCTGAAGCCTTTTCATGAGAGGGCCCCCATTCAAGAGATCATCCAGAGGGTGCATGACAGGCTTATCGAAATCCCTGGGCTGCAAGTCTTCCTCAAATCGATCCCCCTGATCGACCTGCAGGTCGGGACATCGGCAGTCCGGGGAGACTATCAGTACACCTTGCAGAGCGTCGATGAAAAAGCTCTTTATCAATCAGCGCCGGACATCTTCCAAAAGATGCAGAACATTCCAGGGTTTACGCAAGTATCAACCGACATGCAGATCAACCAGCCCCAATGTTATCTGCATATTTTACGCGACAAGGCCTCATCGCTCAACGTCTCGGCAACTTCGATCGAGAACGCATTAAAGCTCGCCTTCGCCGGGTCGAACCTCTCCCCGATCAAAGTCCCTGCAAACATCTACTATGTGATCACGGAGACGCTCCCCCAGTTCTATGCAGGGCCTCCTGACCTGTCCCAACTGTATGTGACATCGACAGATGGGAAACTGATCCCTTTGGATTCCGTTGTGGAGCTCACCCAAGGCGTCGGCCCTCTTTCGATCAACCATATTAACGGCCTTCCCTCCGTGACATTTACGTTCAACCTTTTGGACACTCCCCTTGGGACGGCCCTTGACAGGCTCCAAAATGTTTCAGGAGCGAGTTTGCCGCTGAATGTCTCAGGTTTTGTGCAAGGGACCGCAGATGTCTTTAAAGCTTCTTTTGCAAGCATGCCCTTCCTTATCTTGATCAGCATCTTTTCCATTTATGTCATACTCGGCATCTTATATGAGAACTTTTTCCATCCCATCACAGTGATGTCAACACTTCCGCCTGCCGCCCTTGGGGGCCTTTTGACCCTTTTGATCTTTAATTATTCCATTTCTCTTTATGCGTTTATCGGGATCATGATGCTCCTTGGCATCGTCATGAAGAACGGGATCATCCTCGTCGATTTTGCAAACGAGAGCATTATCCATGAGGGCAAGGGCATCCATGAGGCGATCGAACATGCGTGCCTCACAAGGTTCCGTCCCATATTGATGACGACGATCTCTGCGATGATGGGCGCTGTCCCCATCGCCCTTGGGATTGGCGGGATGACAGCACAGAGCAGGATCTCCCTTGGCCTTGTGATTGTTGGGGGACTCATCTTTTCACAAATCCTCACCCTGTACCTTACCCCTGTCACCTATATCTTTATTGAGCATTTTAAAGAGAAGTACATCGACAGAAAAAAATTTACGGCCGAGGATGAAACTGTTTAAAAGCCTCATTTAAATGTTTTTGGCTGATGTGGGTATAGCGGTCCGTCGTTGCAATGCTCGCATGCCCGAGCATCTCCTGGATCACGCGAAGGTCGGCCCCATTCTCTAATAGATGCGTTGCAAAAGAATGGCGGAGCGTATGGGGAGAGATTTTTTTTACGATCCCTGCCTTCTTGCTATAGAGTTTCACCTTTTCCCAAACTTGGGTGCGGTCGATCCTCTTGCCGCTTTTGGTGAGAAATAAGGCAGGGTTTTTCAAGTCCTTGATCCCTTCTCTATGAGTAAGATAACAGTCCACAGCATCAAGAGCACTCCGTGCTATGGGAACGATCCGTTCTTTTCTCCCTTTTCCGACCACCCTCACAGATTCATCGCCCACATCAGTGATATCCAAGCCGCAAAGTTCAGAGACCCTGAGTCCCGAAGCATACAGGACCTCTAGGATCGCTCTGTCCCGCGATGAAAAAAAATCATCCTGGCCAGGCTGTTTGAGAAGATCCTCGACCTCTTCGACTGTCATCACATCAGGGACAAGCTGCCACACTTTTGGTGTTTCAAGATAGCTGTCAAAAGAGCGGCCTGCCAGTCCCTCTTTTTTTATAAACCTGAAAAAGACCTTCAGAGCGATCATCATCCTGCAAACGCTTGAGCTGGCATACCGTTTTTTATGCAAATGGGAAAGAAAACAGATCAGGTCCTTTTCATCGATCTCTTTGAGGTCCTTTTCCGGAAAATACTGAAAGAACATCGAAATGTCGCGGCCATAGGCCTCCAGGGTGTTCATGGAAAGCCCTTTTTCTGAGCTTAGGTAGCATAAAAAATCTGAAAGGTACGATGTGTAGTCCATAGGCCTCAAGGGTCTTGAGGCCATACTAACAAGTAGGAGATTTTTTTAGAAAAATTTCAACAGAAGGTTTTTTAGGCCACTTCGTTTGCGGCTTGTTCCGCCAAATACCGGTCAAGGACCAATCTGTTGTAGATCGCTTCGATGAGCTCAACATGATTTCGGTTCACTTGAAAAGGGATCTCTGCAGGAAGGGATGTGTCTTCCTCATCTTCTTCAAGAGCTTTCAGCCGCTGCGCTTCATTGTGCTGATCGATCTTATAGAGGAAATATCCCTGAGATAGGATCCAAGGGATCCCGATCGCAAGGGTCATGATGACCGGCAGCGTGCCAAAGGAGAAGACCGACATGGAAACAAAGGCCGCGACAATGGCCGCAACTCCAATCACAATGCTTATTTTTGCGATCAACTCGTCATATTTTCCAAGCTGCATGTTCTCACCTTCTTTCCACAAGTAATATGCATCAAGAAGGAGCATAGAAAGGCCCATGGCAATGAACATCGCAGGGATAATAAAGGCAGCTAATGGGCCTGTAAGGACGATCCCCAAGATCATAGCGATAGCGCCGAAGAGGACAATTGCAATAATAACCCCCGCCTTAGTATTTTCGCTTTTCTTCGCACTTGCAATGATCGCGTTAACCTCGTCTGTAAGCTCTCCGATCCTCCGGTTATAATCTTCTTCCGTAAATTCATGTTTTCGAAGGTCGAGTTCCTGTACGTCCTGCAAAATCCCTTTGATCTTTGTAACGCTCTCTTTTCCAAAGTAGGCGTTTAGCTCCAGGTCCTTTCTTTCTTGCACAATGTAAGAAATTGCAGAAGCTGCCATCTCTTTGTAGAAACTCGCTCGGATTTCGTCTGTCATTTCCCTGCCAAGAACATTGATGCTGTAGGCTTCCAGCATATCATCGATAATCATTTCCAGTTCTTCGTCTGTCGCATTGTTCAGACCTTCCCCATAGGAATCCTTGTTCATCTTAATGAACGCTTTCAGGTTCTCGAGGGCAAATTTTTGTCCATTTCGGATCAGTTCATGATCTTGGAACTTGTCGTAGAATGTCCTGATCTCGTCAGTGCCGCGGAAGGCAAACATTCTTTTTTGCAAGAACTCCAGCTGATCGTGCGGATCTGCATTCCCTTTCATTTCCTTTACAAATTGATTACGGCAGCGGATCTGCATGGATTGGACTGCGATCATAAAGACAAAGCAGATGACAAAGAGGATCATCGAAGCTGTGATCGTCCAAAAAGCCGCCCGCCCGAGCAAGGTAGGTGCGCTAGCACCTATAGTGCTGCCCGTCAATGTCGATGCAATCGACAGAAAACGGGCCGCAGTAAATCCGATACCTCCAGTAAGCTGGAATGTTGATTTTGCAATCCCAAGGCGGCTTTCTGCAAGACCGTTCTGATAACCGACCTTCTCATAATACGAGCCATATGTCGAGTATTTGACGATCCCTATCGCGCCCCCCGGAATGTTAAGCGCCGAAGAAAGGCCCATGCTCGCCGTCGCAGGAGAGGATGCTACCACCGGGCTTAGGCCGAAGGCCTCTCGCAATAGGGTAGACCAGTCTGTCACGTTGTCATTGATTCCCAAAACAACACCTCCGATCGGAGGAGCTGGGGCTTTTGCAGGAGAAATTCTGAAATGAAAAAGGTCATAAACAGTCTTGACATTGCGATCTGACTCGCTCAAGTCTGTCCTAACAGGTTCCAAGGGGACCTGGAACTCGTGGTTCAGGGAAAGGCTGCTTGAAGAAGAAGCCATTTTATTACCTTTAATTATTAATAACTAATTTTTAGAAGTATTAATTATAATATAAAAAAATTAATAATAAAATAGCTTTATAAGAAATAATTTAATTAACTATAGCTCAATATGTTGGCCATGCTGGAAAGGACGTCCCTGAGAACCTCCATAGGCCTTTGGTCCGCATTGCACTTGTGGATGACCTTCTCGGGGAAGCATTTAAGAAGCTGAAGTGTCTCTTTTTCATAGACTTCCATTCGTTTTCTCAAAACCCCTTCATCGGCGTCGTCCATTCTTTTTTCAATGATGGCCCTTTTTTGCAGCCTTTTGATAAGTCCTTCAATATTTGGCATTTCGAAAACAAGGACCGCCAGGATGTTTAGATAGGGCCGGGTAAGCTCGACCTGGGTCGGGGTACGGGGAATCCCATCGAGCAAAAGGAGCTGTTTTTTAGGGAAATAACGGTTTGTGGCGATGAGCCCATTCACATAATGGTGCCAGATCTGGATGGTGACTTCGTCAGGCACGAGGAATCCCCTGCCTGCATAGCTTTGGAAAAGCTTCCCAGCCCCTGAATCAGGCGCAAGGCCCCGGAAAATATCTCCGGAAGACAAGTGAATATGGTTGCCGGCAGTGGCAAGGACCCTGCCGACCGTCCCCTTCCCTGCTCCAGGAGGGCCGAACAATAACACGGCAGAGTAGGGTTCGCTATCATTAAGTATTTGGCTTTCTGTAGTTTGCATAATTTCCCCCAAAAATAGGACATTATAGTTTAGAAAATTTTATTAAGCAACAAAAGTTTTTTTCTAAACCACTAATAATCAACAAATATAATAATATTAATTTGATAAATTAATTAAAATAATGTAAAATTATATTAAATGAATAATAAATTAGGTTAAAAAGATATTATGGCAACTACTCTACAGAAGGCCGGTCAATCGGCATTTGCACAAAGCCAGCCGCAAGAGCAAATTAATAAAACTACGATCGATATTCGGCATGAGGGTACGGTAGTCAAGACAATCACCGTTTTCTTTGATGGAAGAAACCTGGCACGCGCCGGCAAATTTATGAAATATCTAGAAGAGCTTGCAAATGCCATTTATGCCGAGACACCAAAAGAAAAGCAGGAAGAATTGCTAAATGCCCTTGGTAATAGAGTTGCTATTCATAACAGCGACAAATTTACAATTGTAATCTTGGGAAAAAATGACAAAACCATTGCCTCCTATACATTGAAAACCGAAGCTACGAAAGCTGCTTTCGCACAAGCTCACAAGGAAACCATAAACCTGAGAACTGCTGCTATGAAAACAACGCAAGCAGGTCCTCTGAAAAAAACCACGAAAACTTCAACTTCTTCAACACCCCCCCCACCAACAACACCTGCTGCTGCTCCTAAAGCTCCTTCACCTTCTAAATCTGCTGCTCCTGTAAAAAAAGAAGAAGATTATTGGTATATAAAAGGGGCTTATTCTTTACCTCTTGATTTTACTGAATGGTGCGAAACCCTCGGTGAGATCCACGCAGATAAAACAAAACCCTTAAGCGTCCAATGGATGTCCTATGTTATAGAATGCATGTTGAAGGGATACCAGGGCATCGACTACTTGGTTTCGGGGCTTAACCACTACGTCGTCATGAAGCCGTCCAGCCTAATTTTGAATGACGTAGGCCAGTTCCTTCCCGCATTCTTTATAGCCATCCCAATTAGAATGGCAATCAACCTTGGCTTCTTCTTTCCTATCGCAGTTACTGCAGGATTCTTTCTCTTCGGTTCCTTGGTCATTGGAGGAACCATCGATCTAGGCAAATGGGCATTTACAACTGATCCAGCAGCTATGCGTGCAAAACTTGTAGCTAAAGAGGAAAAATATGCAAGAGCTGCTAAGCAAGCACGTGACGAACGCGAAGCCTTTGATAAATCCACATCTGCAGGAGTAACACCGGCTGCTTCAAGCACATCTAGCAGTTCTGGCAACAGCCCTGCTCTAAGTCCATCTTCTTCTGGTAATTTGTCATCTACGAGTCCTGCTCGACCTAGTGTTCCTTCTTTCTCATCTTCAGCCATCGATGACGAAGATGATGACAATGGTTCCCCACGTCTCCTTGATAAGCGACTGTTGAAGCCAAAAGGCGGCTCCAGCTCCCTTCAAGTAGGAACGCACTCTGGTTCCACATCCGGAACGGAAAGCGACTCGGATGATGACAACTAACAAGGTATTCAATATTAACCAGATATAAAATTTTTAGGATTAAATTATTAATTTATAACTTTTAAGCTGGTGTTAATTGTTTTTAATGGTTTTGTAATGTATAATATTAGTATAGGCGCAAGTTATCATTAGGTTAATATGACAGAAAAAGAATTGTTAAATAAAATAGCAGTCTTAGAAAGTAAAGTAGATTACCTAGAGACAGAGCTGTCTCATTTAGATACTATGCTCGTTTCATGCGGCTTTTCGCAAGGGGTCCAGACCCTTAAAGAGACGATCAGTGAGATCATGGCTGAAAACCCTGATATCGCGACCCAGCAAAAGAACCCTAACTCTATCGACTTGCTCTAAAATTTCTCCTATATAGTAAAAATTTCTCCCGTTGCCGCCTTCTTCGGAAGGTGGCTTTTTTTTTGCATTGATTTTTTCCAAATTTTAGGCTTTAATGACCCCCAAAACAATTATCTGCTCTTAAGAAGAGGAAAAAATGGGCAAACTAGTATTTGAAAATTCCGGCGAAGAACACCTGCTCGAGGATGGGGCCCCCATCGCTGAGACCTGCGAAGAGGCCGGAGTCCCTTTCGCCTGTACGGAAGGCATCTGCGGGACATGTGTCATTGAAGTCATCGAAGGGATGGACAACCTGTCCAGTTTCACTCAGGAAGAACAAGACTTCCTTGGAGAGCAGAACACCGAACGGCTCGCCTGCCAGTGCAAGATCAAGGGCGGCTGTGTGAAAATCACTTTTTAATATAAGGGAAGAGATATATGGAAACAAAAGAAAAACAAATTTCTCGTCAAATGACTATTGATGAAATCTTCTCAAGATTTCCTCACAAAAGCCAAAAGCTGGCCGCAGAGATCAGCAATACAGGACTTAACTGTGTCGGATGCCAGGCTTCTACATGGGAAACCATCGAAGCAGGCATGCTCGGGCATGGTTTTAGCGAAGAAGAGATCGATGGTCTCGTCGAGCGTCTCAATGCAATCCTGGACGAAACGGTCGATCTTTCAACGATCAACCTGACAAAAAGGGCCGCAGCCAAATATCG
>JASHWM010000212.1 GCA_030044075.1 Candidatus Rhabdochlamydia sp.
AAAAAAGGATCTATTACCAGGCTGCTGGAAAATTGGAAGGGGAATGCAAGTACCTGTACCATTCGGGAGCTCTCCAGGCGCATATGTTCTACCTTTCAGGGCTCCTCCATGGCCCCTCGAGTTTTTTTAGCGAAGACGGTGGCCTGCTTTCCTTTAGCCCGTTTTACCATGGCAAACTTCATGGCAAGGTCAAAAGGTATTATGTTTCCGGCAGAATATATAGCGTAGGGAGCTATCTCCATGGAAAAAAAGTGGGCTCTCACCAGTTTTTCTATGAGGACGGACTTTTGAGGACCTCCATGCAGTACAAGGACGATCTTTTGCACGGGGATGTTGAGCTTTTCTGGCCGTCTGGCAAGCCCAAAAGATGCTGCTCCTTTGAAAAAGGGGTAAAAGTCGGGTGGGACCGGATCTGGAACGAAGAGGGCTGTTTGATGGATGAGGGAGAATACAAAGGGGGCCGTCCGATTGGAAAACACTCAAGATGGCACAATGATGGAGGTCTTCGTGAACAGCACCAATATTCCTAATACACTCGATCTTTCATGATGCAACAAACGGCCATAGAAGTATTAGAGAGAAGGTATCCGGAAATTTTTTTCCTTCGCCACTTTACCTTTTTTGAAAAGTGGGTCCTTGCTCAAAAAGAAGGATGTTTCAATGCAAGAAGGAAAGAGGAGAGTGTCTACACTGACCTTGGCAAAGAACTGCAGGCTTTCCTCAAAAATTTTGATGAGGTCCATACGGAGGTCGTCTATTTGTACGGCCTCGGCCTCGGATACCATATCGATGCAATTTTTCCGTGGCTTGAGAAGGACCCAACACGCGCGATCGTTGTTTTCGAAGAAGACATCTCTGTTATCGATGCGTTTCTCCATATGCATTGGGCAGAGGCCTTCCTTTCCCATCCAAGGGTCCATCTAAGGCTTGTGAAAGACCAGGAAGAGATCGTTCAAGAAGCAAAATTTTTTCCTGCGGGAAAAGTCCAGTTTTTCAAGGTAGCTTCTTATAAAAAGAAAAATTTCAAGAAGGTGAGCTTGGCGCTAAAAAGAAAAACCATCGCCGAGCACGCCTCCTGGGTCGAATGTCTCTATCCCCATCTTCTCTTAGGCAACCTTTCCCAGAACTTTTTACGGGTCCCCAGTTCTTTTTTTGTGAACTCCTGGCAAGGACAATGCAAGAACATCCCTGCGATCATCTGCGGGGCCGGGCCATCACTTTCATTGTCATTGCCCAAGCTTCGAGGGGTGAAGGACAGGGCGCTCATCTTTGCAGGAGGCTCTACGATCGCAGCGCTCAGTAACCAAGGTGTCCTGCCCCACCTTGGAATGGCCCTTGACCCAAATACTGCGGAATACATCCGTTTAAAAAATAGCTGCGCGTTCGAGGTCCCTTTACTTTATGGGAGCAGGCTTCTGCCTGATGTGTTCAACGTATCTAGCAATCCACCTGGGTATATGCTCTCGCATACCGGCGGACCTTTAGAGACGTGGTTTGAAAAAGCGATCGGCCTTGAAGGGGAACCGATCGGCCACGGCCTTGGGAAAGAAGCCTTTTCAGTGACAACACTTGCGGTAAGTCTTGCCTGTTTTATGGGATGTAACCCGATCATATTTTGCGGGGTCGACCTTGCCTTTACAGGAGGCGACGTGTATGCAGGCGGGGTGTTGCCCGATAGTAAAAAGGTGATGAAGGAGTGGAAAAGCGAAAAGAGCCTTGAAAATGAGGTCCTTCTTTGCAAAGACCGTTTTGGCAAAGATGTCACAACGCTCCTTAAGTGGATCATGGAGGCAGACACGATCGGCAGGTATGCAAGCAATCATCCTGGCACCGACTTTTTCAACTGCTCTGAAGGAGGGATCCCCATCCCTGGCATCGAATATCTTGCTTTTGAGGAAGCGGAGCAAAGGTATCTCTCAAAAATGCTTGATATAGAGGGCATGTGCCATCTTTTCATGCAAAGCACAAGGATCGATCCCGGCTCATCGAAGGCTTCCCAAGCACTCGAAGAATTTGCAGACAGTGTAAAGAGGTGCCTTGTTTTTTGCAGGGAAATGATCGAAGAAGTCGAAGGATTTGCAAAAAGGCCTTCTGAGCTTTTGGAAAGCGGTCGGATGATCCACCTGAAAGAAATGATCGGTAGCGAGATCGCCTACCAGCATTATCTGTTCACCCTCTCCCCCTCAATAAAACGCTGGTTCCATAGGGCCTATCTGGGAAAAGACGATCCAGACTATCGAAACAAGATGCTCGAAAGAGAAATTGCAACCTGGCAGTCATGCCAGAGGTCGCTTGAAGAGGCCATCAAGTTAATTCGCTAAATTATATTCTCTCAGCTTGTTGCGCAAGGTGCGGATGCTGATCCCAAGTGCCTTGGCAGCTTTTGTGCGGTTTTGATTTTTTGCAGAGAGCGTTTCTAAAATATGTTTTTTCTCGATCTCCTGCAAGGAGGCCTGGATGGGGACGCTAGCGACAGGTTCATTTCTTGTTATGGGATCGAGGGCGATGTCCTCTTTGTCTATTTTATCTTCTTGGACCATGACGACAAGGCGCTCGATCACGTTGGCGAGCTGCCTAATATTGCCTGGCCATGGGTATTCCAGGAGCTTTTCCTTTGCAGGACTTGTAAGGGATTTCTTCTTTTTTGCATTTTCATTGCAAAATTTTTCGAGGAAATACTCGGCAAGGGGCAGGATGTCCTCTTTTCTTTCCCTAAGAGGAGGCAGATGGATCGGCATGACGTTCAACCGGTAGTAGAGGTCCTCCCTGAAAATCTTCTGGTCGATGGAAGAGAGCATATTCCTGTTCGATGTCGAGATGATCCTGACATCGACCCTGATCGGCTTCATCCCTCCGACCCTTTCGAACTCCTGCTCCTGGATCGCCCTTAGGAGTTTTGCCTGAGTTGTTAGAGGGATTTCAGAGATCTCATCGAGGAGAAGGGTGCCCTGGTTTGCAAGTTCGAACCTTCCAAACCTCGAGGAGACTGCACCAGTAAAAGCTCCCTTTTCGTGCCCAAAGAACTCAGATTCGATCAAGGTCTCGGGGATAGCGGCGCAGTTGACCTTGATGAAAGGCTGGGTGCTCCGATTCGAGTAGATGTGGACCGCATGGGCGATCTCTTCTTTGCCGGTCCCCGATTCTCCGCTGATAAAAACACTCGCCTGGCTTTTGGCGATCGTCTCCACGTCTGCGAGGATTTTTTTCATTGCGGGACTTTCTGCGATGATGTGATGGGGATTTTTTATCGGATTCCCAAGGGGTTTGCCCTGGATGATCTGCTTTCTTGCTCTTTCTAATACCTCTTCAACTTTTGCTTGGGAAAGGGGTTTTCTGCAGCAATAGAAGGCCCCCAGGTGCATCGCTTCAATCACACCATCGACCTCTTCATTCTGGCAAAGAAAGACCACGAGCGCATGGGGCTGGAGTTTTTTCACGAAGTGGATCACCTCGAACTCCGGGGACTCCTCCATGGCGCAGAAGATCAGGTCGAAGTGCTCAAGGTGCAGCTTCTCTTTTGCCATTTCCAGGCTTGGGGCGATCGCAGCGGTAATGAACAGGGAAGAGGCAACCTTCTGGATGCAACGCCCAGTAAGGAGGTCCTCGTCGACCACTAAAATTTTCATAGCAATTTTTTCCCCGCCTGTATTGACAAGTTCGGATGCATGTTGTAGTTTTATTTAAAAAATACAACCACAGATTTTTTATATTTTATAACTTCAATATAAATAATCTTTATTTTTAATAAAGTTTAAAATGATTTTATTGTACTTAATTATGATTGTTTTGTTTGGGTGTTCGGGATTAGAAGAATCCCAGCAAGAAAAAATGAAACAAAATAATGTTGTCAGGGAGAAGATCTTTCGGAAATCCGGCGACAACTTCTATGCCATACAGGCCCCGGCGCAGCAAAAAAGGGAAAGGTACCCTTGGGAAGAAAACTACGAAGGATCGTTTGCAAAGATCACAAAAGAGTATTTTCGCTGCAAAGGGTCCAGCTCAAGCCCTATTAAAACATATACTACTGCAAAACAAGACGTTGTCCATCTGATCGACTGCAGGGGCTCCGACCATCATAGCCTTCCGATCGTTCAAGAAAAGGAGTTTGTCTATCCCATACTCATCCAGCTGTTGAACTATATTCAGACAAGGACAGGAAAAAAAGTCGTCATTACCTGCGGACATAGGTGTCCTGCTCACAACAACTATTCCGACCCCTCCCCGGCCAATCAGTCCTCTAAGCACATGATCGGCGCTGAGGTCGATTTTTATGTGCAGGGGATGGAGGAGCAGCCCGAAGAGATTGTGAAGCTCCTCATCCAGTTTTATGAAAATGACAAGGAATATGGGAAATTTTTGAGGTCCCAGGAGCACAAGTCAACAGTGATCGCGCCCTGGTATAACAAAGAAGTGCTGGTCAAGCTCTACCTTAAACATGAGGGCAGGGACATCGACAACCGCCATCCCTATCCTTACATTTCCCTTCAGGTGCGCTATGACAGGGAGCGTAAGGAAAAAGTTGGCTTTTCTTTTGAAAAGGCCCAAAACGGATACCAAAGGCATTGAAGTTCTTGCAGTTTATTGCCCTCTATTCTAAGCTTTTACCAAATCATGCCGATGTGGCGAAATTGGTAGACGCGGTAGACTCAAAATCTACATCTAGCAATAGAGTGCTGGTTCGAGTCCAGTCATCGGCAATTCACCAGACAAGATCTCTTGAAAAAGGTTCTATCAGGCGTTTTTCGTTTTCTAACATTGTTTTTTGTGAAATAAGAGCTAATGCAGGATTCAAGAGGGTGGTTCGATAACTATTTTCCCGAAAAATGCAATTTGCAGGAAAAATCGAACCTAACAGCTTTTGTTTAATTTCATTCAATACGACAATTCTTTTTTATATTTTTAACTCTTTTGAAAATTCATAGCTGATAAGTTGTAAGGGTTCCGTTTTTTTAAACGCCTGCTCCTCATGAGAAATTTTTAAAAGCCTCTGTCCACCGTCCTTATCTGCGATTTGTGCAATAAATTCTAAAATCTCTCTTTCTGAATCCGAAAAAACACTTAAATCAGGCTTTTCAATGCTTTTTAAAATGTGGTGACCTCCAGAAATCAAAACTCCCTTCGAGAGAAATAGCTGATAGATGTTCTGGAACTGATCTGGGCAAGGGCCATATTCTAAATGAACATACCTAGTTCCAGTTATGCTCATTCCATGTTGTTGAAAATGTTTGAAATCAGCATAAAACATAGCTTTGTTCAAAAATAAAGGGCTCTTTGTGAATCCTATCAAATAGCGCACAGCTTGTTTAAACAGCTCTAAACAAAATGGTCTATTTCCACTGTAAATGTCGGAGGGTTGGCTTTTCCAATGAATTTCAAGGGCATTGATTTCTGCATATGCTTCATCGCATTTCAAACGTATATGATCATCCTGAACAACATCTTGTACAAAATATGTCTCCCAACGTTTGATACTTGCTTCTCCAACTTTTAAATAGTTGGCAAAAGCAGCTTGAGACATTCCAAGCAAAGCGCGATATTTGATAATCTCCTCAGATGTCAAAAGATTGTGTAGCTTTCGATATTTATCCGCAGCACTTCTTCGAAGCACGTTCATCTGCTCTCCATCCATTAAAGGCGTCTGGCATTTTGTGCAAACAAACGAGGGCACGACCACCTCAACTTCCTCCCCTTTTATCACAGGATTAAAGCGCATGTTTTTTGACTCAAACTTTTCACAATCACAATTTAGGCATTTCATTTAATCTTCTCCTTATTGTTCTGTTGAGCGACTTTGGTGCAGTGAGACATAGTAATATCGCTCATCCTTCAAAACAAATTTGATATACATTTGCTTGGCGCATTTAGAGCTCCACCAGCTAAAGGCCAGTAACTCAAATCCCGCTATTGCTTTTTCATAGGACTTTTGTGGAGGTCTTGACCCTTTGTAATCCTTTGGAGAAATTTCCTCCAACAGCTCTCTGATAAACTGCCAAACATCATTTGTGTCTCCAATGTCTAGATCATTTAACTCGCCTACAGCTTTCGAAGGGTTTGCAAACATTCCATGTCGGTTTTTTAAAAACTCTTTTGCTTCATTTAACCGTTTGGTCAGCTCTCGATCTGAGGGGCGCTTATCGTGCATTTCATGTCCCTTCGTATATTATTATAGCATCATATGATACCAATTGCAATAAAAAAAGTCAATGCAGGTAAGGCTGTTTCTATTCATCATTGATTTTTAATCTCTTAAAATTAATAACTTAAGGTTATTGTACAGAAAGTTTATGGTTTTAGAAGCAATGAACAGTTTTTCATGTATTCTATTAGAAACTATCTCAGATAAAACTCTAAACATATAAAGGAGATAAGGAAAAGAGCCAAAATTGGCGTTCAACCTCGCTAAATCGCCCTTTTAAGGATTTCCGGTCTCTTATTTTTCTCAATAGACTGTAAAGATTCCTTCTTAATAAAGAGTTTCAGCTCATAGATTTTTGCGCATTTCTTCAACAATGTGGTTCGATAATTGTCCGCTCATTGGTACATTATCGGAGGTATTCTCAGAAATGATGGTGCCTCCGAATTTTTCTTTGCTGTAAGACCGATGCCTAGGTATTCTATCGGTTGAAAATTAAACTTATCCAAATCTGTATCATGGATCAGCAATGGCTCCTGGAGTTCATAGACAATCTGAAGCGATCGAAATCATCCAAAGAGAAATGGGATTGCCTGGGCCTTTTAGCGCCGAACTTCTTTCCAAAGGGCTTTCAGGGTCCGATATCGTCAAAGTAAGCGCACCAGATAAAGATTACGTCGTTCGATTCTGGAACATGCAATGGGCTGATTACTTTCCCCAAGATTTGGCATGCCAGCTGATCGCATCTGATGCCGGCTATGGTCCGAAGGTGTATTTCTTCGACAAGGCGAAAGGGATCACCATTATGGAATACCTTCTTCCGGAAAATTTTCCTGAAACTCGAAAAAGGCTGCAAGCACTGGCTGATCTATTAAAACAAGTCCATAACGGACCGCCCCTGCCCCAAGGAATCGATCGGGCTGTCTATCTTGATGAACTGATCGAAGAGACGAAAAAGACGAAGTTTTTTGATCCAATCGACATGAGGTCAATAAAGGATACGGTTTATTCGGTCACACGCCTTTCTGCTCATGTTACGCCCTGCCATCGAGATTTGCATCACGGCAACCTCATCTATACAAAAGGCCGTTTTTTGGCCATTGACTATACTTGGGGAGCTATCGATGATCCCTATACAGATCTGGCAAACGTTGCAATTTTCAACTGCAAGTCTTTTCAAGAGGAGCAGCTTCTTCTTCAGCTGTACCTTGGGCATCCGCCAAGCGCAAAAGATATTGCTAGGTTGTCCCTGATGAAGGTTCCTGTTAAAATGTTTTATGGGCTGGAATTTTTGGGGATCGCTTGTAGCAATTCAAAGGAGATCAATACACCATTGCAAACATCCCCGCTTAGCTATATGAATT
>JASHWM010000213.1 GCA_030044075.1 Candidatus Rhabdochlamydia sp.
CTCAATGACTTCCACTTTAGCTACTTGAGCTGGTTTTTCGAGCGGCTTTGTCTCTACGCGCTTTGCTAAGACCTCAATCGTTTGATGGGCTTGGGCTGCAGTGTCTTTTTTTGTGCTTTTTTTCAAAAAACCCACCACTCCGATCACTGAAAGGGCTATGACAGATAAAAACAAAAAAATTTTAGATACTGACAATTGGCTCTCCTTAATATAGGCAAATCAATAAAATCTGCCCTAAATGTATAAAAAAAAGGTATAACAAACAAGTGTTTTTTGAAGAGAGAACGAAATTAATAAAAAATTATAAAACAAAACAATATAATTACAAATATAAATAAACATAAAATTATTTATTTATATTAATTTAAAAAATTAAATAAAATAAGAACTAACTAAACTTTTTGTATAGGAAATTCGAAGGAAGGCCAAATTAAAAAAAAATTTGCCGAGCAAAAAACTAAATTTTAATTTTTTTCTTCTCGGCAACTAGATTTACATCTGGGGCTTATTTGGCATTGGAGCTTGCGCTTTCTCTCTTGCTTTTTCAATGAGCTTGCGCATTTTCTTTCCTGAAGTGAATTTTACAGCAAGGCGTGCTGGAATAACGATGGGCACAGCAGCATTTTTGGGATTTCTTCCAATCTTTTGCTTTCTTTCTACAACTTCAAAAACTCCAAAGTCACGAAACTCAAGACGATCTCCTTTTGAAAGATAATCAGTCATCACATCTAAAAACGACTGGATCACATTTCGCACATCGTTAGGATGCAAACTGCGACTCTGCGATATGACCTGGATCAATTTTTTCTTAGTGATGGTCGCCATATATTTCACTCCTTGTTGATTCTAACAGCTACCTATGCAACTCTTTACTTAACTAAATCCCATTGTTGTATCATGCTGATTTTCAAGCAAGTAATTTTTCTAAAAAAAGTTACGCTTTTTTTACGCTAAGGAGAGTTTTTTTCTTTTTCCCTATAGAAAAAAGGATATATTGGTCTCCGATCAGGTCACTTGATGTGAGAAGTCTCGCTGCATCTTCAATCTTTTGGTTGTTCAAATAAACCCCGCCGTTTTTGATCAAACGGACGATCTCTCCCTTGCTTGGGGATATCCCAGCCTTCACCATAACGTCGACGAGCTTTGCATTTACCACCTCTTCCAGGGGCAAATAGCAATTTGGCATGTCCCTTGCAATTTCCTCTAAAGTGCCCGCATCTAAGGCTGTCTCAGAACCAGGTGCAGCCCCGCTTGTGACCTTCAGTGCAGTGGCAAGGCCGCTTTCTCCATGGACCTGTCTTGTTACTTCCTCTGCAAGCCTCTTTTGTGCGGAATTGGGAACATAATCACTTTTCTTCATCCCTTCTTCAATAGCATAAATCTCCTCAAGGGGCATAAAGGTCAGCATTTTCATCATTTTTATGACGTCAACATCAGGGATTTGGAGCAAGTACTGATAAAATTGATAAGGAGAGAATTTTTCAGGGGAAAGCCATACGGCGCCCCCTTCTGTCTTGCCGAATTTTTTCCCATCGCTTCGAGTCAGTAGGGGAAATGTGAGCCCAAAGGCCGCCTTTCCAGAGAGCTTACGGATAAGGTCGATCCCGGCGACGATATTGCCCCACTGATCGCTTCCCCCAAGTTCCATGACAACGCCATGTTTCTCGCTTAAATAATAGAAGTCATAGGCCTGTAGCAGTTGGTAGGAAAACTCGGTGAAGCTGATCCCTTCTTCCGACTCCAAACGCGCGCGAACGCTTTCCTTTCCAAGCATAATTCCAACACGGACATGCTTTCCTACGGTGCGTAAAAATTCGATTAAATTGAAACCTGAGAACCAATCCGCATTGTTGAGGAGCACAGGGACAGGGAGCTTTCCTGAAAAATCAAGCATGTGGGTAAAGTGCCGGCGGATCGACTCGATATTATTTTTGATCTGCTCCTCTTCAAGGAGGGGCCTTTCGACGCTCTTTCCGGAAGGGTCTCCGATACAGGCAGTCGCGCCTCCCAGGATAATATACGGGGTATGTCCAAACTTCTGACACCAGGAAAGGATGACGATCCCGACCAAATGCCCTAAATGCAAGCTATCAGCTGTTGGGTCAAAGCCAAGATAAATTTTTAGAGGTTTTTCGGCGATCTCTTGAAGTTCTTTATGGGTCGTGGCTTCTACAAGCCCCCTTTGGCTCAGACACGTAATTAGATCAGACATACTAAAACAATCCCTTTCGTTGCGATAGAGTCTATTCTAAAAGAAAAGGGACTATTTTACCTCTTTTTTTACTTCTGTAGAAAAAATCCATTTTTTGCTTTTCTTGATCTTCCAAAAGGACTCTGTAGAAGAGAGGTCTTTGTGGGTGTCCTGCTTCATCTGTTCAGCAAGCAGGGCCACTTTTTGGCTTGATCCAGCAGCATTTTGGTTTTCGTCAAAAAGGGATATGGACTTGTTGCGGAGGACAACCCTTGTTTGTGCATGCCTTGCGATCCACCTTTGGATCTCGATTGTTTTCTCTTCTAAAGCTTGAGGTGTGATCTTCTTTTCATATTCCTCAATTTGCTTGCGGAGTTTTTCTCTAGCTTTTTTAGTTTTGTAGCTTTCTTCAGCGAGTTCTTTTTTATCTGTAGTCCAAAACATGGTTTATTGTCCTTATATGACTGGCAACCCTCTATTTGCCGATGAATGGCGCGCGCATTTCACAGTCTATGGTTTTTTCTATAATCTTGCAAGGGGTTGTAAAAGGTTTTTTGGTTTTTTTTAAGATTTTCGTTCCACTCGCTTTTAAACCCTTTGTCCTTTTGTTCCGGAATTTCTATAATCATTAGAAAAAATCCAAGAGGCCCTATGTCTGACGAAGCAATAAAAAAGAAGATCGGAGAGACCGCAGCAACACTCGTAAAAGATGGGATGATTGTCGGTTTAGGCACCGGGTCAACAGCCTATTGGTTCATCAAAAGCCTCGGGAAGAGGTGTCATGAGGGGCTAAAAATCAAAGCTGTCGCAAGTTCAAACGCATCGATGATCCTTGCAATGAAGGTAGGGATTCCGATGCTCTCCGGGGATGAGGTCAGTCATCTTGATATTACGATCGATGGCGCAGATGAGATCGATCCAAACAAACGTCTTATCAAAGGGGCCGGCGGCGCACTGCTACGTGAGAAGATCGTAGCGAGCATGAGCCGGGAACTCGTCGTAATTGCCGATGAGAGCAAACTGGTAAACCAGCTGGGCGCTAAAAAACTTCCTGTTGAAATCGTCCCCTTTGCCTATAAAAGCACGCTGCTTCAAATTCAAAAGCTTGGCTGCACTCCTTTCCTTCGCAAAACAGATCATGAAGGCCTATTTGTTACAGATAATGGGAACTATATTGTAGATGCGAAGCTCCCCTCCGAAAGAACAATCGACGAGGTAGACAGGGAGCTCAAGAACATACCGGGTGTGATCGAAACAGGTTTCTTCTCACACCTCGCCGGGCGCCTAGTCATTGGTTTTTTCGATGGACAAATTGTAGTCCGCCCCTAAAATGGGGAAAAATGGGCACAAAGGAGAAGCTCCATGGACTTGATCCCGCTTACCTTTAACAAAGTGATGCAGTCCAGGTCCTATACCGTCATCATTTTAGGCACGGAAGAGAAAAAGTTTGCCATCTACACGGAGCCTAGCGTCGGGCGGAACATTCAAATGCACCTCACCTCGGAAAACCGCCCGCGCCCCCTCAGCCTTGACCTTCTTAACAGCGTTCTAAGGGGCCTTGATGCCAAAGTCCTCCAAATTGTCATCCACGATGTGGAGGACACGATCTACTTTGCAAGGATCTATATTGAGCAGGAGCTAGATGGAAAGAAGACAATCCTGGAAATCGATGCCCG
>JASHWM010000214.1 GCA_030044075.1 Candidatus Rhabdochlamydia sp.
GTCTAACGCAAGAGCAAATGGAAGAGCTCTGCTTTGCTGGCTACACCTATTTGAAACAAGGCGAATATGACATTGCGCTGGATTTTTTTCGCGCCCTGCTCATATTGCAGCCCCAGAACCCCTATTATCTGCAAACGATCGGAGCACTATATTTGCAAAAAAACAACTACCTTGCAGCATTGAACTATCTGGAAAAAGCAATACGGCTGGACCCTGAAAATATCGAAACACTGCTCAACAAAACAAAAGCTCTTTTTGCACTTGGTTATAAAAAACAAGCAACGTTGCAAGCAAAAAAAATGGCAAAACATCCCAATCCCCGTGTTTCCGGACAGGCAAACGCCCTACTTTTAGCCTATCCTTGAATGGGGTTTTTGCATTTAACTTGCTTGAAATGAATCGTTTATTTTTATTTTGTTTTTAAATGAGGCCATTTGGATTTTTTTTTCATCCTCTGTTTTTTCACACTCAACGATTTAAAAAAACCAGTGGCGAAAGTTATGAACAAATTAGTTGCGAGCTTTGAAAACGCATGTTAGATTTGCAGCATCAAAACAGCCCCAAAACATATTGTGGAAAGGCTGTTCATAACTTAACTTAGGAAGAAAAGAATGTTAACTCGAAGTCCTCAAGAACTATGGTCGCAGTTTCTAGAATTTGCAGAAGAACGTTGCTCTGCTACTGAATTTGAAAATTGGCTGGCACCAATTAAAGTTCTTGAGTCCTCGTCCGAAGAGATCCACCTTGAAGTCCCTAACGTTTTCGTAAGGGAGTACCTCATCGACAACTATAAAAAGGATCTGTGTGTTTTTCTTCCTATCCGGGAAAATGGAGAGCCTGCGATCACCTTTTCAATTGCAGAAGCAAAAAAAGCTGCCGCTCCAAAGATCCTTGTTCCTGCTGCTCAAGAACAGTCCTCTTCCCCTGTCGAATGCAAGCTTAACCCTTTTTATGTATTCAATAATTTTATCGAAGGTCCTTCAAACCAGTTTGTTAAGTCAGCAGCTCTCGGGGTTGCTGCAAGGCCTGGCCGTTCTTACAACCCTCTTTTCATCCATGGCGGTGTGGGCCTTGGGAAAACACACCTTCTTCATGCCATCGGGCACCACGTCCGTGAAAATCATAAAAAGCTACGGATCCAGTGCATCACAACCGAAGCGTTCATCAATGACCTGGTCGATAACTTGCGCAACAAATCTGTGGACAAGATGAAACGATTCTACCGTTCATTAGATGTACTGCTTGTCGACGATATCCAATTCCTCCAAAGCCGTCTGAACTTCGAAGAAGAGTTTTGCAATACTTTCGAAAGCCTCATCAATCAGAATAAGCAGATCGTGATCACAAGCGACAAACCTCCCGGGCAATTGAAGCTGTCCGAACGAATGATTGCCAGGATGGAATGGGGCCTTGTCGCCCATGTCGGGATTCCTGATTTGGAAACAAGGGTGGCCATTTTGCAGCACAAGGCCGAACAAAAGGGCCTTCGGATCCCTCATAAAGTTGCCTTTTTCATTGCTGAGCATATCTTCCACAATGTCAGACAGCTCGAAGGAGCCCTTAACCGCCTGAGCGCCTATTCTCGGTTGATGGGCCTTGAGGTCACCGAAGAAATCGTCGAGAAAACTCTTGGTGAGCTTCTTCAGCAAGCTCCCCAAAAAAGAGTCTCTGTCGAAAACATCCTCAAGAGCGTTGCCGCGATCTATGAAGTGCGCATCAGCGACCTGAAAGGTGGGTCCCGTTCCAAAGAGGTTGCCTTCCCAAGGCAGGTGGCGATGTACCTTGCAAAAGAGCTGATCAATGAATCGCTCATTAAACTAGCGGCATCTTTTGGGGGCAAGACGCACTCTACCCTTCTGCATGCGTGGAAGAAGATTGCCGATCAGATGGAAAAAGATGAGACACTAAGGCGGCAAATTCAAATGGCCCGTCGCAACCTAGAGGCTTAAGATGTTTAAAAAAAGCAAGAAAGGCTTATTTAACCAGGATGTAACTCCATTTTCCAGCCCATCCAATGAGCTGGAAGAGGAAAGTGAACCTCTCTCTTTCAGCCCCCCGCTCCAGGAGCATTTCCTTCATTCAAATCCTCGTTCTTTTGCTGAAGAACCCGAAGTGATCATCGGGGAAGACGTCACAATAAAAGGCGAGATTGTTTATTCAAGCACCCTCCTGATCGACGGAACATTCGAAGGCACGATCAAAACAGAGGGAAAACTGATCGTCGGCCCTAAAGGTGCTGTAAAGTCTAATGTGTCACTCGAAGAAGCGTACATCTCCGGAAAGGTCGAAGGGGATATTCTCGTAAAAACAAAGCTCGTCCTGAAATACCCTGCTGAAATTTATGGGAATATTACAGCACCCTCTGTAAGTATCGAGGAAGGGGTGACGATCGTTGGACAATTGTGCATCACACCTGATAAAGCATCCTAATCCAAAAAGCTGATTGCAAAGATCTCTTTAGGACATCCTTCTCCTATCCTTTGACAGAGAAGCCTTAATCGTTCAACCTCAAGCTTATCGCTTACGATAAGAACAACCTTATCAGAAATATCGATCTTTTTTTTCCATACAAACAGGTCCTCTCCCTCCCCGGGCATTTGCAATGACTTTCTTCTGATCACATCCTCAAAAGGAGCAGAAAGGATCTTGGCAACTTCGTTTGCAAGAGACCTGCCCATTTGATACTCAGAAAAAAAATGCGACCAAATCCCAGACGGAAGGGAAAGTACGATATCGGGCATGGGAAATTTCAATGCCATCATCTGCAATACGATGAATGAGCTAAGAGACTTATGAAGCTCTGGATATTTGCAGGCCTCTCTGAATAAAGCACCTCCGGCCCCATGATTTTCAAGGGCTGCAGCAATTCTTACCTGATAGGGATGGTCCTTGCAATTTGGGCAACTTCTCTCTATTTCCTGGAAACAAAAGGGGCAGCGATGATTTGCATCGATCAGGCACAGCCCCTCTGTGCAACACTCACAAAATAGACTTCTCTTTCCTGATAATATTTCATCACAATGAAGGCATATCCTGGGAAAGAAAAGATCGTACATCTTTTCTATCGCAAGTCTTGCCGCAAGAGAACCATTCATTTGGGGATATTGAGGCTATATTTGGGTTGCTTCAGGGTTCCTCTGATGTGTAAAACAAAAGGTTCGGTAAGCTTTAAAGTCACATTTTGTTTCATCCTAATGTCAACAGAGAGGTTGCCATCAAAATCAATATAAGAGCTTGTCGGAGCAAGGAAAAACTCGGATCGTTTCCCCTCGCTGAAGGTTTCTGTAAGTTCCTGCAAGTAGAGCTTCCCTTTTTCTAAAAAGTAGGCACATTCGCCAGATATCGGGACAAAAATTTGGGGGTCCAGTCCCAAATTTTTTAATAGTTCCAGGGAAATAATCGAGGGGCTTTCATTTTTATGGATGTTGCTAAAAAGCGCCTTCCCCCTTGCGGTCAAACTCTCTGGCTGGTCGATCCTCCCCTTGAGGTCAACAAAACTTGCGCTTCTTAGAGTAAAGGGCTTGGGTGTTTGCGTTTCGTATTTTTTTGCTATCAGGCTCGGTCTAAAGTTCTGAACTTTTACAAGGGGGGCCTGCAGATGCCATGCGTCCTGTTTTTTTAAGAGCTGCAGTTCTTTGACCGCCACACTTCCGCAAGGATCTTCCAAGGAAAGGTCTCGAAATACCGCAAGGTCCGCCTTTATCTTCGCATCGGCCCTCAATTTTTCAAAGGAACAGTTAAAAAGATCGAAATGATCCGCTACAAGTTTCCCAGAAAAACAGCTTTCTTTCCCCTGGAGGGAAAAATTTCCTTGGAGCTTATAGCCTGAGGTGAGCCCGATCTTCTTGAGCTGGATAAAAAGCTCTTTTGAGAGGATGGACTGCATATGGTCAATATCAAAGGCAACCTGCCCTGCAAAATCCATTTCTTTGCCTGAAGGATCTTTTTTTAGGTCCACATCGATGCCGAGCATCTTGCCCTTAATTTTTTTGCAGGCCATCCCCTCTTTTTCTTTAGCAAAGAGGAGCTGGAGGTCTTCGCTTCCCCGCTTAATCGTGCAAGATACCGGGTCGCTTTTTGAAAGATCGCCAAGGACCTCTACATCAAAAAGGATCTTTTCATAGAGCAAACGGAAATTTGCCTGGACATTCCCACGGTCGTAGTCCCATGAGATCCCTTTAAAAACTAAAGGAACATCTTTGATCCCCATCTCAGCATCGGCAACTTTTCCTTCGAA
>JASHWM010000215.1 GCA_030044075.1 Candidatus Rhabdochlamydia sp.
TGGATTTGCAGGACTTATCGCAATTTTCCGCAACTGGACCTACTCCCTATTCTATGTCATGGCAGAACTATGGGGAAGCGTGGGGATTTCCCTCCTCTTCTGGGGCTTTGCCAACGATATCACCAAAGTTTCTGAGTCAAAACGTTTCTATGCTATGTTCGGTCTTGGCGCCAACGTGGCAATGCTCTTTTCCGGCCCAGCGATCGTCTTTGTGTCCGACATCCGCAGCAAACTTCCAGCTGATGTCGACGCTTGGCAGATCTCTCTTAACTACCTGATGGCAATGGTCGTCGTCTCTGGAGTCGTCATCCTCGCGATCTACCGCTGGATCAATAAAAATGTTCTTTCAGACACACGCTTCTTCGATCCTGCAGAAGTCAAGAAAAGCAAGACCAAACCTTCGATGTCCCTTGGCGAAAGCTTCAGATTCCTTGCAAAGTCAAAATATATCCTTTGCATTGCAATCCTCGTGCTCGCTTACGGCGTCTCCATCAACCTGATCGAAGTTACCTGGAAAAGCCAGCTTAAGCTTCAATATCCAAACTCGAACGACTATAGCACCTTCATGGGGTATTTCTCGTTCTTTACAGGACTTGCGACCATCCTGATGATGCTCTTTGTCGGTGGAAACGTGATGCGCCGGTTCGGATGGGGCGTTGCAGCGCAAATCACCCCTGTTGTTCTTTTGATCACAGGCGCTGGATTCTTCTCCTTCGTCCTCTTTAGAGATTCACTCACAGGTTTCATCGCTATGCTCGGAAGCACGCCCCTTATGTTGGCGGTGCTCTTCGGCACAGTGCAGAACATCATGAGCAAATCTGCTAAGTACTCTTTATTTGATCCTACCAAAGAGATGGCCTACATCCCTCTTGACCAAGAATCTAAAGTCAAAGGGAAAGCAGCTATCGACGTCGTAGGCGCCCGTCTTGGAAAATCAGGCGGCTCATTGATCCAGCAGGGCTTAATCGTAGCTTGTGGTTCAATTTCCCTGATCACTCCTTACGTGGCTGGTATCCTCTTCGTAATCATCCTAGCTTGGATCCTTGCTTCCCGTTCGTTGAACAAGCAGTTCGTGGAGCTGAGCGCAGAGAAAGAAGAAGCGAAAACAACACAAAAAGAAAAAGAAGCTGCCCTTGGCAAGTCAGCCCTGCAGCAAGAAGCAACGATCAGCTAATCCGCTGGCTTGCTTCCTCTGTCATAAAAGCTCTTTTCTCTTTTGAGAAAAGAGCTTTTTTCATTTTGGCACTAATCCATAGGAAATGCTATCATCCTCATTTTAGCAAAAATCGACCTCTTCTATGTTTATCTATAATCTGAAAAAAATTCGCAATTTCTCCATCATTGCTCACATCGACCACGGCAAGTCCACCATCGCCGACCGTCTGCTTGAACTCACCCAGACTATCTCTGCAAGAGAAATGCAAGAACAGGTCCTCGATGCCATGGACCTTGAAAGGGAACGCGGGATCACCATTAAGGCCCACCCCGTTACGATGTACTACAAGGCAGATGATAACGAGGTCTACCAAATTAACTTCATCGACACCCCTGGACATGTTGATTTTTCCTACGAAGTCTCAAGGTCACTGGCAGCATGCGAAGGCGCCCTGCTTGTCGTCGATGCTGTCCAGGGCGTTCAAGCACAGAGCCTCGCCAACGTCCATCTAGCCCTTGAAAGAAACCTGGAGATCCTCCCTGTTATCAATAAAATTGACCTTCCCGCCGCAGATGTCGAGAACGTTAAACAGCAGATCGAAGATGTGATCGGACTTGATACTTCAGACGCCATCCACTGCTCGGCAAAAGCTGGGATCGGCATTAAAGAAATCCTTGAGCAGATCCTCATCACGATCCCTTCTCCGAAAGAACCGGCCGACCATCTGCTTAGGGCTCTTGTATTCGACTCCCACTACGACCCTTATCGGGGCGTTCTTGTTTATGTGCGCATAATAAGCGGGGAGATCTCTAAAAAAACTATGATCAAGCTCATGGCCACAGAGAAGACTTTCGAGGTTTTGGAAGTGGGGATTTTTTCACCCGGCGAAAAACCTGTCGACTCCCTAAAGCCTGGTGAAGTGGGCTACCTTGTTGCCAACATCAAAAAGACCTCTGATGTCAAGATCGGAGATACGATCACATCGGTAAAACAACCGGCTCCAGAGCCGCTCCCTGGCTTTAAAAATATCGCCCCTGTCGTCTTCGCCGGCATCTACCCTGTCGATTCTTCCGACTTTGAAATGGTCCGCGATGCTTTGATCAAGCTTCAGCTGAACGACTCGGCGCTCCACGTCGAACAAGAGAGCAGCCTTGCCCTGGGTTTTGGATTCAGATGCGGGTTCCTTGGGCTTTTGCATCTTGAGATCGTCTTTGAAAGGCTCCAGCGGGAGTTCGATATCGATATCATCACTACGGCCCCGAGTGTTGTCTATAAATTCACCCTCTCAAACGGAGAAGAGCTGCTCATTGACAACGTCGCCCACTACCCTGATCCCGCACATATCGAATATATCGAAGAGCCATGGGTGAAATGCCGGATCATGATCCCATCGGAATATTTGGGGGCAATGATGAGCCTTGGCATGGAAAAAAGAGGGGTCCTCGCAAAGACCGAGACGATGGACAGCAAGAGGCTCCTCCTTACCTACCGTTTTCCCTTAAATGAGATCATCACCGATTTTAACGACAAGCTCAAGTCGATCACCAAAGGCTATGGTTCTTTTGACTATGAGTTCGACTGTTATGAACTTGGCGATATCATCAAACTTGAGATCAAAGTCAATGAAGAACCCGTTGATGCCTTCTCCTGTCTTGTCCATCGCACAAAAGCTGAAGGAAGAGGAAGGGCAATCTGCAAGAAGCTCGTTGAAGTGATCCCCATGCAGCAGTTCAAAGTACCTGTCCAAGCAGCCATCGGCGGAAAGATCATCGCTCGAGAAACAATCCGCGCCATCACAAAGAATGTGACGGCCAAATGTTACGGCGGTGATATCACACGTAAAAGAAAACTCTGGGAAAAACAGAAGAAAGGTAAAAAGAAGATGAAGGAGATCGGAAAAGTCAATATTCCTCAATCTGCCTTTATGGAAGTCCTAAAAGCCAGCGAATGACCATGTCCCATTCTTTTGGACGATTTTTCATTCTTCTCTTTGCCATCTGTGCAAGCTCTTTTGCATCAGATGACATTACAAGGGCAAAGGCTGCCCTTTTCATATACCTTGGTGAAGACGCAGGAAACGTGAACATGACCCGAATTCACGGCGGTATAACCAATGTCAACTACAAAGCCGTCTTAAACCAGGATGAATTTTTTATTAAAGTAGGGAGTTCGGGCAAAGAACTCCTTGGGATATCCCTTGAACAAGAGCTCATATGGCAAACCTTTGCTGCGCGAAATGGCCTTGCTCCTGAGGTGCTCTATTATCATCCGGCAGAAGGAATAATCCTCTCGGAATTTATCAAAACTGGAGGAAGAAAGCCAGATATCCGGGACATGGGCCAAATGAAAGAAATTTGCGAGCTCCTTCGCAAACTTCATACTTTGGAAGAAAAACAGCTTAACCGGTTTTGTCCTTTCTCATGCATTCGAAGCTATTATGAGAGCGCCATCAATAGAGGGGCCAATTTGCCAGGGTCTTTTGAGTCCCTCCTATTCCCTATCGTTGTCCAAATCGAAAAAAGTATCGGCCCTTCGATGCAGTCGGTTCCCTGCCATGTCGACCTAGTCTCTGAGAACATTTTACATGACGGATCGAGGCTTTGGCTCGTAGATTGGGAATACGCTGCCATGTCCGACCCCTTCTTTGATTTGGCGCTGGTTGTCATCAACCACGATTTATCTGATGTTGAAATGGCGCAGCTGCTGAAGACCTATCTCGAACATGACCCTTCAAAAGAAGAAATTGCCTATTGCCAGGCAATGTGCCTCCTAGC
>JASHWM010000216.1 GCA_030044075.1 Candidatus Rhabdochlamydia sp.
AAATATTGAAGACCTTTGTCTATTCTCATCCCGAAGCGACGATCAATTGGTCCACCCACATCGGGATCGATGAAGCGGGAAAGGGAGATTTTTTCGGGCCGCTCTGCATTGCAGGTGTGCAAGCAGACAAAGGACAGATCGAAAAATTCTTTCAGCTCGGCGTCAAAGACAGCAAGACAATGAGCGATGTAACAATAAAAAAACTCAGCGAGCAGATCAAGCAGATCGCCCCTCATTCGATCGTCAAAATTACACCCCCCAAATATAACCAGCTGTATGAGAGCTTTGGCAACCTCAACCACCTCCTTGCCTGGGGACATGCGACGGCCATCCAGGAGCTCGTCGAAAAAACCGGGTGCAAAGAGGTGATCATTGACCAATTTGCCGGAGAGCACCTTGTCATTCAGGCCCTCAGGAAAAAAAAAGTTGAGGTCTCCCTGTCCCAGAGGCATCGGGCTGAAGAAGACCACGTCGTCGCAGCAGCCTCTATCCTAGCAAGAGATGCCTTCCTCCATGGCCTTGACCTTCTGGGACAAAAGCTCGGCATCGAGCTCCCCAAAGGGGCCTCCCAAAAAGTCATCGAAGTAGGAAAAGCCATCGTGCAAAAGCATGGAGAACAGGCGCTTGAGTCTATCGCCAAACTCCACTTCAAGACGAAGGACGATATATTAAAAGATGGTTTTCCCCACCCTTGAAAAAGACCGTGGGATGGACCTATCTCAAAATTAATTTTTCAGAGAGATTTTTTTGCAGTTTCCTTAGAAAAAACCTATGTAATTAAATCCATGATGATTAAAATCTGCGCTTTTGTCTCTTGTTTTGCTTTAAATGTTAATTAGGGTGAATAGGAAGTGAGAAGTATTAAACTGATCAATATCCGCAAGTCCATCAGCGATGGGATGGTCATTAACGATGTCAGCCTGCACATCCCTGCAGGCAAGTTCTTTGCACTCCTAGGGCCTAGCGGCTGCGGGAAGACGACGCTCCTCAGGCTCATTGCCGGCCTTGACAAGGTGGACTCCGGCAAAATCATGCTGGGAGACAGCGACATTACCGACCAGCCGATCCATAAAAGGCCTATCAATATTGTTTTTCAAAACTATGCCCTTTTCCCGCATCTGAACGTTTTTGATAACGTGGCCTATAGCCTGAAGCTTAAAAAGCTCCCCAAGATCCTCATCCAGCAAAAAGTCCTGAACATCCTTTCAGCCTTCCACCTGGAAAACCATATTTATAAGCTGACCTCCCAGCTTTCCGGCGGACAGCAGCAAAGGGTTGCCCTCGCCCGGGCGATCGTCAATGAACCGGACGTTCTTTTACTTGACGAGCCCCTAGCTGCCCTCGACTTCAAACTTCGTGAAAAAATGTTGATCGAGCTCATTGAGCTCCAGGAAAAGCTCCAGACGACCTTCTTGTATGTCACGCACGACCAGTTTGAAGCACTGACCGTGGCAGACCAGATGGCGATCATGAACCATGAAGGCCAAATAGAGCAGATCGGGACCCCAAAAGAGATCTACGAGTTCCCCCTGTCCTCTTTTGTGGCAAAGTTCGTGGGAACAACGAACATCCTCCAGGGAACTTTGAGGAATATTGACCAGCCTGAAATGGAAATCCCCGACCTGGGAAGGCTAAGCCTGTACATCCCCCAGAAAAAGCCTTGGATGAAGGAAGGGTGCGATGTCATGATCAGCATCAGGCCGGAAAAGATCTTCATCACCAAAAAAGAAGTTAAAAACTTTTCAAATGTCCTCAAGGGAACTGTCCAGTCCATCGTGTACCATGGCCGCTCCACACAATACAACGTTCTGCTCAAAAACCAAATGCGCCTTCAGGTTTTCGAACAAAATGAGGAACATTTCCCGCAAGAAGTGATCGACTATGACAATGAGGTCTTTTTATATTGGCAAAAAGAAAACGCGGTGCTGCTTGAAAAATGAAATCAAAAATACGCTCTAGCCTACATCTTCCCTTTGCCCTTGGAGTCCCCGCACTCCTCTGGCAGGTCCTGTTTTTTTATTTGCCCCTTGTCCTCCTTCTTGCATCCAGCCTGCTCGTCTTTCCTGAAGAAGGGTTTGCACGGATCACCTTTGAAAAACTCTCTGCTTTTTTCCAGCCTCTTTATTTAAAGATCATCTTTTCCTCTATCCTGCTTGGCTTCTCGAATGCATTCCTTTGTTTTTTGATCGCCTATCCCCTGGCCTATTTTCTTGCCTTCCGCTTTAGGAAATGGAAAAACTTCTTCCTCTTTTTGATCATTGTCCCCTTCTGGACCAACTTTTTGCTCCATGTATATGCCTGGTTCTTTGTTTTGGAAAAAGAAGGGTTCATCAACCATGTCCTCATGTCTGTTGGTCTCATCTCAGAACCGATCCATTTTCTCAATTCGATGTTTTCCATCATGATCATGATGGTCTATTACTATCTCCCTTTCATGCTCCTGCCCATATACTCCTCTTTGGAGAGGTTCGATAATAAGCTGATCGAGGCGTCCTTGGACCTTGGCGCCACTTTCCTGCAGACTTTGAGAAGGATCCTCCTCCCCCTTTCCCTGAGAGGGATCCGCTCCGGTTTTTTTCTCGTCTATATCCCCTCCTTTGCGGAGTTTGCTATCCCTGAGCTGATGGGAGGAAATACAAAGATGTTCGTTGGCAACGTCATCTCCCTGTATATTTTGGGAGAGAGCACAGGAGAGTTCGGGGCGGCCTTTACTGTTGTCAGCATCGCATTTTTAAGTGTGAGCGCAGCGATCTTCTACAAGTTCATCAAGTTTCTGATCATACCGAGGGGAAGCCATGTTTAAAAAAACTTCGAGCTTTCTTTTTATCGCAGCCACCTATCTTTTCTTATACCTCCCTATTGTCATCCTCGTCCTCTTTTCTTTTAACACCGAAGGGTTCCCTTCCCCCTGGAAGTCCTTTACTTTGCGATGGTACCACGAACTGCTTCATTCGATCTATCTATGGGATGCTTTCTACAACTCGCTCATCATCGCGATCTCTTCTACCTTCCTGAGCTTGCTGATTGGAACTTTCCTTCTTTTTTACGCAGCCCAAGGCGGAAGGGTCGGTTCGTTTTTAGTTCTTTTTTATGGCAACCTGGTCATTCCCGAGACGATCCTCGCCGTCAGCCTTCTTGGGTTCTTCTCTCTCATCTCGGTCCCTTTAGGGCTCACAACACTGATCATTGCCCATACTGTCCTCGGTCTTGGTTTTGTTATACCGATGGTCTACATCAAATTTCTAGAGCTGGACTACAGGCTGACCGAAGCCTCCCTGGTCCTTGGCGCAACGCCCATCCAGACCTTTTATAAAGTGATACTGCCTCTTTTAAGGCCGACCCTGATCACAACAGCACTCCTTGTCTTCATCGTCTCGTTCGATGACTTTATCCTCTCTTACTTTGTCGCAGGCAGCGCTACACAGACGCTCTCTCTTTATATCCTATCGATGATCCGCTCTGGCGTATCGCCAACTGTCAACGCCCTCTCATCAGTGCTCCTAGCGCTTAGCAGCCTGCTTGTGATGCTCTTCTTTTCCTTAAAAACCCGCACCCAGTTCTTTTAAATGGCCAAGTTTTTCACACGCTCCCTTATCGTCATATTTTGGCTGATCGTTGTTTCCCTGTTCCTCTATCTGCCAACGTTCTCCACCAATGATCCCAAAAGCATCAACATCTTTACCTGGGGAGATATCCTAGAGCCCAGCGTCATCACTGAGTTCGAAGAAAAGACGGGCTATAAAATCCGCTTAAACTACTACTCTTCCAATGAAGAGCTCATGGTAAAGCTTAAAGCGACGCAAGGAAAAGGGTACGATCTTATCATCCCTTCAGACTATGCCGTAAGGATCTTGTCAAAAGAAGGCCTTTTAAAGCCCATAGATAAAACAAAGCTCAACTTTTGGAACGACCTTCACCCTTACCTCCTCGAGCATTTTTTTGACCCCTCCAACACCTATTCCATTCCTTTTGGATGGGAGATCTATGCCCTCGGCTACAACAATCAGACATTTACAAAGACGTTTATCCCTAGCTGGAAGATGATCTTCGATAAAGACCTGATCGATTATAAGATCGCCATGATCAACGATCCCATCGAGGCTGTGCAGTTTGCTGCTTTCTATCTCTATGGCCCTGTTGACACTCTCTCTGAGAGCGACGCAAGTTCTGTAAAATCCCTCCTCCTTGAGCAAAGAAAATGGGTAGAAGCGTATGCGGATTCCCGAGGCGACTATTTCCTTGCGACAAAGAACTGCCCGGTCGTCATCGCCTCCAGCTCCTATATCCAGCGGTCGATGAAAAAGTTCGATTTTATCAGCCTTGCAATTCCCGAGGAAGGGTCGTTCATCACCATCGAAAACCTCTGCATCCCCAAATACTCCGAAAAGGACGAGGCCGTCTATAAGTTTATCAACTATTTGTACCGCATAGAGTCTACGAAAAAACAGTATGAGACCTACGGTTTCTTCCCCGCAATACGCACGCTTGTCCCCTATCTCAACCTGGACAAGGAAACACGAAAACTCCTTCTGTCCACGCCCAAAGAGTTCAAGAAATACCATTTCTTCTCAACGGTCATCCCCGAGCAGGAAATCAGGGATATTTGGCTTGAGGTCAAAACAAGGTCTGAGCAGTAGCTCAATGGATAAAATTCACATAGAAATAATCCGATAGTACCGGGTTATTTTTTGATACAGGGTATGATAGGGGTAAAAAAACACTGTTGGGAAGTGTGGTAAGCAGGCCCTTGTGCGCCATGGAATAGTAGATGACATGACGAAGGAAGCTCTCATCGAAGCCATAGGCGGGGAACTTGTTCCCAAAACCTTGCGGATGAATATCATCGACTATGATCGAGGGATGGATAAAAGCGTTTGGGTTGCGCTCCCGATAAAGGATATACCCTTTCATGGCCTTTTCCATTTGGACCATAGAATGGATGAGTTTTCCACCGCAGCTTCCAGCATATATCGGCGAGTATTCATATTGGCCTTTTCCTTCATATAAATGCACTCGGTTATGAAACAAGGTCTTTCGATAAAATCCTTTTGTATCAGGACCGTTCAGCCAATCGGCCACAGCTCTCTCAGTGGAACCAGATAGCTTGTCATCAGAATCGCGGATACTTGCCATGGCAACGTTCGGGTCATCAAATACAAGGAGCCTCCACATAGCTCCTGGGTTATGGGCAATGGAATTGGACTCCATCAAAAAAACTTCAACAAATGGAAACCTGCAAAATAAATCATCGATCAAAAAAGCAAGGTCGTTTGCGAGGTAGATCCGCACTCCCCACCCTGGGTATATCTTGGGGATTTTGGATAGAGTAATGCTCAAGGGTTTTACATATGTTTGATAAAAAGTTTTATCTTCAAGGCGATCCTCATTTTTTGATTGATAGACCGTTTGTTTGTTGACAATAGGAACAGAGAGCCCAGTATGAGAAGGCTTCCAAAAAAGGGAATAGGCAATGATCTTTTTATCATTTCCAGGAAGCTCGTTGATCTTTCTTGCAACTTTAAATAATGCATCAAGCTCCTCTTTTGTCTCTGGAGATTGCTCGACAAGATCATAAAGCTCATTTAAGTACACTGGGGGAAAAACTTCAGAAAACCTGACAACCTCTGTAGAAAGACCATCTTTAACAAGATTTTGCGACCATAAAACACTTCCACAAAGCAAAAATAATATGCAAAAACTTGCTAATAATCTCTTTCTGTTCACAAGAAGCACTGATTTCTATTTTTAATTATGCATTCGCTGAAGCGCAGAAACTTCATTGCACATGGAGAGTTTTCTCACCATGTGCAATGAGCACGAAACGTTTGTTATTGAATTCTCACGATCGTCAAGGTTACTGTAGGACAGTATTCGTTGAAATCTGTATCTAACGTAGTATCTGGAGCTTCATGTCGATAAAAAGAATTAACGTTTTGGATATAAAGAGTTGAATTCGCAGTGATGGTAAGGATCTGCGTGTTGACACATAGGTTATCGTCCATAGATTGGGAGCTTGTTAAAAAGTCCAAATCTCCTTTTGTTATAAAACTTCCAGGAACTTGCGTGCTATTTAAATTTAAGCAAACGACCGAAGGATAACCATCTTCTTCAGCAGGGTTAGTTTCCGTTGCAACACCCCATGTAACTAGATAAGTTCCAGCATTCGTAATGGCCACCATATATGTAGAAGGATCAAGGGTTACCGTTTCAGAATGGGGACCGGAGGTATTGAGAGGATATGGTCCTAAATTGCCAACAGTAGCCGGGGTTGCAGTCA
>JASHWM010000217.1 GCA_030044075.1 Candidatus Rhabdochlamydia sp.
TTCCACAGGGTTTTTTAACTATTTAATAATTAGCGTCTTATATTTTATAAATAATTATTTTGTTAGTTATTTACTATTAGATATTTAAAATGAAATATTTATTATTTCTTAATAATGTGGTATAATTAAATTAATAATTAATTATATTAAGCTGGGATAATAAATGATTTCGTTAAATAATGTGCCTGTTGGGGGTGAAGTTACTTTTGAGCCTCAAGTGGATGATGAAAATTCACTCGTTGTTGAAATTCCATGCACGCGCAAATCCGTAGCTCATTTGCCGGAAGTCTTCAAAGATATAACAGTTCTCCAAACAAGCGATGGTAGAGAGCTTAGAACTTTTATAGATGCTACAGAACATGGGACTTTTGGATATGTAAAAGAGATGTCGCAAGATCTCAAAGTGGTTGATTGGACGTACCAGGAAGATGGCACCTTCCACATGGCCAGTGCTTTTCTTAGAGACCTTCCTCATTGGATCAAGGTAGAAGATCAATCTGCATGGATTCATTCAGAAAAAGGGATCCCTCTTATGCAGGCTTGTAAAGCGATGTTATTTAATGCCATGGATTTGAAAAACAAGGAGATCAATAGAATTGCCATATTTTCTATAAATTCGAGGACAGCTCTGGAAGTGAATAATGGTTTATTGAATGGAGATAGCTTGGAAGAAGCTTGCAAGAACTCCCACAGCGCATATTTGGTAGCTGAACTCGGCCAGATGCTAGATCGAAAAGTTGAGCTTGTCTATGCAAGTAGGGAAAAAATCGTTCCAGTACAAAAAGAATCATTTACTGCTGAACATTTAGAAAATGCTCCATTTAGCGAGAGACCCATTTCCATCAATTTTTTGCCGTCTAAAGATAAAGAGGAACTTCTGCGGAAGGTAGAAGAATTTTCTAACCGCCTCGAACCAGATGAGACGTATAAATTTGTCGGCAGTATTGCGATGGAGTTTATTGCTCGAAAATCAGGCGTTTCATAGCATTCAATGTAATATTTTTTCTAAGTCCTCGATAATCCTTCTAAACTAGCTGCTTGCCTGCTCTTTTTTTATCATGAAGAGGAGAAGGAAAGCGAGTATTAATGTGATCGGAAGGCAGGAGAGAGCGATCTGGTAGGTTTTTGTGTCATAGGCCCTGATCCCGTTTTCAATCACGCCGCCCCAGTTCTTATCGAGCAAGAATCCAACAAAAGGCTGCACGACAGCATCGCCGCAGGAAATGACAAAATTTGTAAAAGCTGCAGCGGTGGCTTTAGCTTTAACACTGTTGAGCTCAATCGCCAGGCTGAAGCTGAGGAGCTCTGCAGAAGAAAACAGTCCTACGAGGAACAGGAGGACGTACACTGCATAAATAGAAATGGAGGGGAAATAGATGACAGGGATAAGGCATGCGAGGGCCCCTAAGATCCCTATACGGATCGCTGTCGTTCTTTTTCCCATATAATCGGAAAGAAGGCCTGTAAGGGGGCCTCCGACCAGCCATCCGGCAAAGACCATGGACATCGCATACCCAGCAACCTCTTTACTGACATTATAGGCTGTCTGCACAAAAGAAAGTCCCCAAAGGCCCGCAAAAGCGGTCGTCGTCATATAAAATAGAAGAGCTGCAAGGGCATTGACCCAGGTCGTTTTTTTCGAGGCGACCTGTTTTAAGCTTTCGAGGATATGGATTTTTGTGTGGGAAGTTTCTTCTTCCACTTCGGTGTTGTGCCTATCTTTTCTGAGGATCAGATAGATCGCAAACCCAAGCAAGATCCCAAAGATGCCAAAGAGGCTGATGGCCTTCCTCCATCCCATCGAATCGATGATCATTGTCAAAGGCCCTGTGCCGGCGGAAGCTCCCAGCATCGCCAGTGAGTTGGCGATACCGATCAAAAAAGCTCTTTTCTTTAAGGGGAACCAATGTGAAGAGACATAGACCATGGCGATGAAGGCAAAAGCCGAACTTGCTCCGATGAGGAGCCTTCCGATCCCTGCGATGAATAGAGTGCTTGCTATCGAGAAGATCAGAGCGCCGATACCACAGACGATCGAAGCTGTGCTCAGGACCCTTTTGACTCCGTAGCGGTCCATGAGCACTCCGACAGGGAGCTGCATGGGCGCGTAGGCATACAGGTAAAATGCGCTTAGGATACCGACAGATGATGCTGTAATGCCAAAGCTTGTCATGAGCTCAGGGATCATGACGCTTGGGGATACGCGCAGGATGAACTCGTAAAAATAAAAGACCGCAGCAAGAGACCAAATTGTCCAAGTGAGAGCAGCAGAAGTTTTTCGCATAAAATCTTTACCCTTTTTAAGATAGCAATGCTCCATGAAAAAAGATTTTTTTTCTAGGGTTTTCTTGTTCTCTCTTTTTTGGTTTGACAGCTTGCCAGGTAATTCTTATAAATAGACGCGGGTTTTATTCAAAAAATAGAGATTATGGACAATAAAAGTTCTCCCGGTGCGTTATATGATATTTCTAAAGACTTTGTAGCAAACTGGACTAGCGGCCCCTCTTTTTCAGGAAAAGTATTTCTGCAAGGGGAGAGGACGGCAAAAGATGTCCTTTTCGGCCATCCGATTGTCTCTAAGGTAGGGATCCCGGCTTGCGCGATCATGAGCAGCAAGGGGATCAAACTCGCATCAAGCCTCGGCTTTGATGTCTTAACATATAAGACCATTCGGAGCCGTCCCAAAAAAGCGCATCCTTTGCCGAATATTGTCTACCTGGAAGAAGGGCAGAAGGTCCTCCTTGAAGGACAAAGAGGTTGCTTTTCTACAGAGCGCCCTCCAGAGAAGTTAGAGGATATTTCTATTGCCAACTCGGTGGGGATAGCTTCTTTTGAACTAGAAGAAATGCACCAGGATATCAAAGAGGCGAGGAATTCTCTAACAACTGGACAGGTGCTGATTGCTTCCTTTTTTGGAACAGACCAGGAAGCAAGGACGCAGGAAGAAGACTTTGCCTTCCTGGCCGAATCCGTTGCACAGACAGGAGCACATATCGTAGAGGCCAATTTTTCTTGTCCGAACGACTTTTCATCGTCCCATCTGATCTACAAAGACCCTCACATGGTCTATTCTATCGCAAAAGCAATCTGCCGGTCAGTTCCGGGTGTGCCGGTTATTATTAAAGTCGGGATTTTTGATTCCCCTGTGCAGATGAAAGAGGTCCTTGTCGCTGCAGCAAAGGCAGGTGTTTCTGGAATATGCGGGATCAATTCGATCCCAAAAGAGATCATCAATCGAAATGGGAGGCCTTCTTTTGGGAGCGACCGAAGAGTTGCCGGGGTTTCTGGAAGCATCATACGGGATATCGCCCTCCAGTTCGTCATTGAATCTAAGAAGATCAACGATGAAGAGTCCCTTGGACTTGAAATTTTGGCAACAGGGGGGATCACAAAGCCCGAGCATTTTGACCTTTTTATTGAATCAGGAGCAAAAATTGCCTTAAGTGCGACGGGCGCTATTTGGAACCCGCTCCTGGCAATAGAATACCACAATATGAGCAATTCAATTTTTAATAAGAAATAGATAAAAATTCTTGTTTTTTTTCACCTTGAAATTCTGATCCTTCTATGAGAAACTCCCTGCTTATTTCTTAGGGAGGCTATTATGCAAAGAATCACTGCAGCAACAGGGAGGCTTATTCCCTCGGCACAGCTTGTATCTCAAAGGCTCTCGCTAGATGCCGCAACAAGAAAAGCAGACTTTTTCGGATTCGCTCGTATCACTGATATTCATAAAGGAGTATTCCCTAATGACATCGCAAGGCGCTACCAGAGTACTCATTCTCAAGAAAGAGGAAGGACACCTTCTTTTTTTCAAGGGTTTGGCCGTTTTTTTACTGCCCTTGTTGGAACTAGTGTTGCTGGGGCATGTTTTTACAACAAAAGAACCCTATTTTTTGAAGTAGAGAGAGAGCCGATCAAGATGCAGGAAAGAGATTTTTATGAATTTTTAGAGCCTCTTTTTGAAGAGAGCGATTCTTGCCCAACGGGCGCCGGCACTAGTCGTAACATTTGCGATTACATCAGCTAATCCTTTTCCCAATTTTTTTTTATTGACAAAGTTTGAAGGTGTTTTTAAATTACCTCGAAGAGGTTTTTCAAGACCCTATTTACAAAAAGGAATATTATGCACCAAACCTTCGAATATGATTATATTGTACGCAAGCTTCGTCAATTTTTTCAGGAAGAGAAAGGTTTTATTGAAGTCCCTGCACAATCTCGTGTGTCCATCCTTGCTGCATGTGAAAATCCCAGGAACATCACTCAATATACGCTTGGAGGATCGATTTTCCCATGCCCGCAAACAGGCCAAATGTGGCTTGAGTACGAATTGCTAAAAAATCCCGATGCGCTCGGATTTTTTTGCGTTACCACAAGCTATCGCGATGAGCCAAACCCGATCCCTGGAAGACATCAAAGAATTTTCCCCATGTTTGAATTCGAGGCCAAAGGTGATTTCAACGCATTAAGACAACTAGAGAAAGAGCTTCTTGTATTCCTCGGGTTTAATGCCCCAGTGTCTATTACCTATACCGACGCATGCAACAAATATAAAGTAGAGACGATCGAGGCACAGGATGAGCTCGACCTGGCACAAGAGTATGGATCTGCAATATTCCTTGAGCGTTTCCCAGAGCATACACATCCTTTTTGGAACATGAAGCATCATGCCAATGGCCTATATAACAAAATCGACGTCCTCCTCCATGGAATGGAAACAATTGGCTCTGCAGAAAGAGAAGTAGATGTTGCCCGCATGAGAGAGCGTTTTTATAGCATTGAAAATGGTGAATATTGCGCCCTGCTCTTTTCACATTTCGGCAAAGACCGCGTTGTCAAAGAGCTCGAAGAATATTTCACTCTTCCTATGTTTGAGCGTTTCGGTGCCGGCATCGGGGTGACAAGGCTTGCCCGCGCGATGCACCTTGAGGGACTGCTAGATGGGCTATACAAAAAACTCAATAGGGAAAAGGAAGCTGTTTTGATCGGTTAAAGCAGGCAACTTTTTTGGAATGCAAGAAGCCGGAAGGATAAAAATCCTTCCGGCTTTTTTTTAGCACCTTGAATAAAACGCAGGTTGCGATGTAATCTTAAACGCAAGATAAATAATTGATCTTTAATATATAACA
>JASHWM010000218.1 GCA_030044075.1 Candidatus Rhabdochlamydia sp.
TTGATAAAAACCAGCCCCTCCAACTTCTAGAAAATGATATCCTGGAAATTCAAATTCACGAGAAAAAGCAATTCCTACTGAAGTTTCGTAAGAACCTCTTCCTAGGGCATCGGTTTTCATTTTTTTCGGATTGAGGCGCTCGTATTTTCCCGTAGGAAAATTTTCTCTAATGTAGAACCGAAGCGACGGTGTCAAAAAGTAAGAATTTTCAGTGAACTTATATAGTTGAAAAGTTGTTTGCAAACGCGTATCCCCAAACCCTGTCGATGAAACGCCATCCTGATGTTGATATCTCCCTTCTGCTCTCACCTGGAAGTCCATGAAATTGGTAATACCCGTTTCAATGGACAATCTTTCGAAAATTTGCATCAGGACAGGTGAAGATATTGCCTTCCAGTTTTTGTCAAACTTTTCAAAATTTCTTCTTGCTTCTGTGAAAACCTTTATGCTGACACGGCCTAGTGGGGTTATATAAGCAGATGGGGAAAAAATAGAGCCCACGCTCCATGGAATAACCTCAGGATAGATCTTTTTCATTCGTTCAACGACGATCCTGGCTTCTTCTTCGGGCGTTAGAATTTCATTTTGTGAGAAAGAAAAAAAAGGTTGGAGAGAAGTCAGAATGACCCCAAACTGGCATAATTTTCTAAATTTTGCTGATACCTTTATAAAAAATACTTCAATCAAGTCGTGTTCGCTTTAGTTTGAATGAATCAATTGAACTTTTTTTAGAAATTTTTCAACAACAAAAAAATAAATGACTGGTAATAAATGATATGAAAAAATTCGGACGCGGTCGCAACGAATTCGAACTTTTTCTCAGATCCCAATGGAAATAAAAATTCCATGCCATCAAGCGTTGCCAATCTATCAGATATTGACTCCAAAAATCAAAGAGCTGAAAGCTTTGGGATTGTCTAATGCAGAAATAGCTTTTAGATTGCAAATCAACAGGAAAACGATTCGAAAGGTCTTTACAAAAGATCCTTTTTAAGAAAAAAAATTGACATTTTTAACTCGCAACATATTAAAAATTAGAATCTTGCAATAATAGTTGCATAAAAGTTATAAAAATTATAACATTTATGCATGAACAAGAAAGATAAACTTTTTGAGATAGCAGACAGACAACAAGGCTACTTCACCTCTCAGCAAGCGGAAGAATGCGGATTTTCTCGCTCTAATTTTTATCTAAAAATCCGTTCTGGCGAGTGGGCCAAGGAGCTTAGAGGAATTTACAAGCTCGTCAATTATCCTGTCACTGATCGTTCTGAATTAGTATTGTGGATGTTGTGGAGCCGAGGAAGAAAAGGGCTACCTCAAGGGATTTGGTCCCATGAAACAGCATTAGATATCCACGAGCTTTCTGATGTGATGCCTTCAAAAATGCACATGTCCGTGCCTGAGGGTTTTAGAAGAGGTGTTGCATTTCCCAAGAATTTGCATCTTCATTTTGTCGATATTCCGAAATCCGATGTGGAAGAAAGACAGGGGTATCGAGTTACGACGCCACTTCGTACTCTTATCGACATCATACAAGAAGGTAAAATCGCGAATCAACATATCGCTCTAGCAATAAAAGAAGTATTGAAAAGAGGACTTGCCACGACCCAAGAAGTACAAAAGATTTCAGAATGGGCCAAGTCGATTGGAAAAATTGAAATAAGCGAAATCATTGCAAAAAGCATAGATGACATATGGAAAAAAGCAAACAGTCTATTGGCTGATTTTGGTCGTATGGCAGAACCTTACACTGTCGGGCTTGCGTTTGGCGATGAAGGAGGCCCACCATTTGGAACAGCGGTTTTAATCGAGCATAAATCTAAATTTTTTCTTCTTACTGCTTGCCATGTTGCAAGAGCTCTGAAAAAGGCCAAAGCTGTTCGGTTAATTTTAAGATTTGATGAGTTCCGAAGAGCGTATCCTTCTCGTATGCCAGAAGAGTTTAAGCTCATGGAATGGGATCTTACCTTTGATGAAAACACGCTTAATAGCCAAGAGCGTATTTTTTCAAAGCATCCCAAGGATTTAGCCATCATTTATCCAACCCAGAGAATAATAGCAATTCTTAAAGAGTTTAAATCATTTTATAAGATTTCAGACCAACCTGATTTCTCTACACGAGATGCTTTCATTTCTTTGGGAGGCATTGGATTTGAATTATCTGCTGATCACACGACTTGCCATCTTAATATTGGACCGTGGGGCTTTGTTGCTGCAGATCATAAAGAATTTACGGAAGTTGACTATATAGTTTGCCCCGTCAGCAATAACACCCACGAAATAAGAAGTTTTGGAAAAAAGCCAATCCCTACATTCGAAGGGTTAAGTGGAGGTGGGCTATGGAAGTGTACAGATAAGAAAGTAATTCTCATGGGCATTGCTATCGCGCAAGACCCTAAAGGATATGATAAAGAATTAGGCTTAAGAAATGTCTACTTCCATGGACCAAAATCAATACACATCGCGCTCGCAACTTTGGATGAGGAGCTAGGACATTATGAGTAGACGACCTAATGATCACCTCCATCAAGAAAAAACTAAAAATGAATACAATTTTTAAAACATCAACAGATTTCAGAAAAAGCTTGGAAGCAAGGCTTCAAATAATAGCAACCAAATCTGGGGAAGATCTTCAACGTCTTCGCCGCAAGGTAGCTTTTGATAGATTTTTAGCTAGAATTTTTTCTCAAAAGCAGTCTGACTTTCTATTGAAAGGTGGATATGCAATGGAGCTACGTATTGCACAAGCTAGGGCAACAAAAGACATTGATCTCACTTGCATTCGCAGGATTAAAAATGAAGATGAGCTTCTTGCTGAGTTAATGCTGCAAGAGCTGCAGGAATTAGCACGTATAGATCTGAGGGATCATTTCATTTATCAAGTTGGACGTGCTCAAATTGACCTACAGAATGCTCCTTATGGAGGTGCACGCTATCCTGTATCAGCATTGATTGACGGTAAGCTATTCGTTAGGTTTCAACTTGATGTAGGAGGTGATGTTATCGTCGATAGCATCGAGAATATTCGAGGAATTGATTGGCTTGGGTTTTGTGGAATTCCTTCGCCGACTATTTCGATGATTTCTGTAGAGCAGCAATTTGCAGAAAAGCTACACGCTTACACGCTTCCTTATGATGACAAGGTCAATTCACGTGTTAAAGATCTCATCGACATGATCCTACTTCTAAAAATGAAAGATCTACAGTCTGAAAATGTTCTTATTGCGCTGCAAAAGGTATTTAAAGTTCGAGACACTCATCCTCTTCCAGTTAAATTAATCGATCCTCCAAATGAATGGCAAACACAATTCGTCGCTCTTGCAGCCGAATGTGGACTTCAACAGGATATGAAAGGAGGCTTTGAAAAAGTAGTTCATTTTTATGAAAAATGAGAGCTTGTAAAAACAAAAAAGGAATTTTAGATTAGTGAAGCCTATATAGTACATATATGGCTTACGCGGTATCGAATCCCTTGTTCTCCTTGAGAAGAACAAGGGTTCGAATTGGTCTCTACGTCGGAGGAGGTGGGATTCGAACCCACGATACGTTTTCACGTATACACGCTTTCCAAGCGTGCTCCATCGGCCACTTGGACACTCCTCCAGAAAGATTGGAGCAATTTAACGAAAAACTGGATAACTGACAAGATTTTAATGGTTGCAAAAAAAGTCAGAGTAGAGGGATGATCCTTACTTCATAAGATTCTTTTTATTTATGCGTTTATTATTTAAAGTCTTAATTCCCTTCGTTTTAATTTTGCTTGCTTCTTGCGAAAAACAGGCGCCATCTACGCATCCTGCTTCCGTTGTTGTCAGCATTCCCCCTTATGCCTATATCGTAAAAAAAATTGCAGGCGATACAGTTCAAGTCCAAACCGCTGTGCCAGCAGGCAGCAATCCTCATGTCTTTGAACCCAAACCTTCTGATTTGAGCGTTCTGCAAAACGTTAAAGTGTTTGTTTGCATTGGCGAAACCTTTGAAAAAAAGATTGTACGGATTTTAGAGAAAAAAAATTCCGACCTCATTCTTGTCGATCTATCTGGCGACGCAAGCATCTCTCATACGCATCACTGCTCGCACCACCATGACCATACTTCCAAAGACCTCCATTTTTGGCTCAGTCCCAAAATTGTCCAAAAGCAATCTGAGGGGATCGCTGCTTCTTTAATCCAGGCCTTTCCAGAGCATAAGGCCCTTTATCTGCAAAACCTCGGCCAGCTTCAAGCAGAGCTTGAAAAGGCCCACCTCGATGTCCAATCCCTTCTTTCCGATATGAAAGGCCATTCCATTTTAGCATCACATGCGGCTTTTGCTTATTTTTGCAAAGAATACAACCTCGAACAGTTCGCCATCGAATTTGATGGCAAAGACCCACTGCCCAAGCAAATCACAAGCATCATCGAAACGGCCAAAAAAAGGTCTATCAGAACTATTATCAGCGAGCCCCAGCACAGCAGCAAAGGAGCCGCCGCCATTGCTAAAGAGCTGAATATTCCGATCGTTGAACTAGACCCCTATCATGAAGATTACATCGCTAATCTACTCAACATCGCAAAGGTCATCGCACAAGAGTCTCCATGAAAAGGCAACCTCTCCTTCAGGTCAATAATGTCAGCTTTGGCTATGACAATCATCCCATTTTGGAAAATGTGACCTTGGATATTTTTCCAGGTGAATTTGTTGGCGTGTTCGGCCCAAACGGTGGAGGAAAAACGACTTTTCTAAAACTACTCGCAGGTCTTCTTGCGCCGACCAAAGGGAAAATTTCCCGAAAGAAATGTAAACAAGTCGGATATGTCCCGCAGTTTTCCAAATTCGATAGGCAGTTCCCTGTAACCGTCCTTGATATAGTTCTTATGGGATGCCTTTCCGACGTTTCTTTTTTTGGGACATTAGGCCAAGAGGTAAAAACGCGCGCTGAAGCAGCTCTTGAAAAAGTGGGTCTCTTAAGCAAAAAAAACGATCCTTTTGGAACACTTTCAGGAGGTCAGGCGCAAAGGGCCCTGATCGCCCGCGCAATTGTAAGCGAACCTGAGCTCCTCCTTCTTGATGAACCGACCGCAAGTGTGGACACAAAAGCCGAGAAAGAGATCTATCACTTGCTGGAAACACTGAGCAAGCAGGAGATGACGATCATCATGGTCTCTCATGACCTCGAGGCTATTTTAGAAAAAGTCGAAAAAGTTTTCTGCGTACAAAGAACCATTACCGAATTAAAACCTTCGGAGGTGTGCAAACATTTTACTGCAGGCCTCTACCACATACCCCTTGTGCGTTAACTATGTTGCAACCTTTTATTGAGAACCCGTTCCTTGTTACCTCGCTCCTTGCAGGATTTGCTGCGGCCATCTCAAGCGGCATCATCGGCTCTTATGTCGTTGTCAAAAGGATCGTCTTTATCAGCGGGAGCATTTCCCATTCTGTCCTTGGAGGGATGGGCTTGTTCTTCTGGCTGAGGCGCAGCTATGGGATTGAATGGATGACGCCGATGCAGGGTGCTCTTTTTGCTGCAGTCATTTCCGCTGCCTTAATTGGATGGATCCACCTTAAATACCGCGAAAGGGAAGATACCGTCATTGCAGCCCTTTGGGCGACGGGGATGTCGATAGGTGTGATCTTTATTTCCCTGACTCCAGGATATAATGTCGAGCTGATGAACTTTCTATTTGGCAACATCCTGTGGGTCGGACAGAGCGATATCTATATTCTTCTAGGCCTCGACCTCTTTGTAATTATCCTTGTCATGCTCTTTCATCGGAAGTTTTTGGCGATCTGCTACGACGAAGAACAGGCCCTTTTGCAAGGGATTGCCGTAAAGCGGCTCTATCTCCTCCTTTTAGGACTTGTCGCCATCTCTGTTGTCCTCCTCATCCAGGTTGTTGGGTCGATCCTGGTGATCGCGATGCTGACAATCCCCGCGGCGATTGCAGGTTCTTTCACACGAAGGTTGTCCTCCATGATCTGCCTTGCGGTCCTTCTGGGTTGTATTTTTTCCTTTCTCGGGATCGAGGTATCGTACTACCAGGACTGGCCCCCAGGGGCGACCATCTCTCTTATCGCTGCGATTGCCTATGTCGCCCAGCTGGTCTTTTATCAAAAACCCCTGAAACGTAAAATGAAACGCTGAAGTTTATTTTTCACATTTCCTCGAATGCCCTGGGAAGTTTAAAAAAAAATTTCGGCCAAAACAGGCAAATCCTGACCCTTTGATGTATTTTGCTTTGGTATACCCTTTAAGTCAATGACATGGGTAAATTGAACCATTGAAGCAAGATCACTTCTGGGATGGTCTGTTTGAGCAATAAGCCAGGGAGTTTTTGCACCTTTTGAATAGTTTGGCCTTACCAGATTATAAAACTGT
>JASHWM010000219.1 GCA_030044075.1 Candidatus Rhabdochlamydia sp.
CTCTTAACAGCGAACCGCTCATTTATCTACAACGGGAACCCTCTTCATTCCACTTCGACAAATTCGATGACGATCGATGTCGGGCAAGACTTTTTTATGGAACAGTCTTTCCTAAACCGCGTCGAACTATTTTCCAGCGGAGATCTGATGATGGATGTGGGAGGCTCGACCTCTATTAGCGGGACAATGACCACAACAAGCGGCATGGAGATCATCTCTGCAAACAACATGACGATCGGGTCTACCGGGTTTCTGAACAATACAAATAGCGACGACATCATCCTTGTGATCGATGATTCCAACCCAGTATATCCGGCGATAGGAAATCATGTTTTCATCCTTTTGCCCGGGGGCCAGATCATTAACCAGAATGGATCTGGCGAAGTGGGGATTTATTCGACAAAGCAGCCCCTCACATACATTGGAAATGGGAGAACACCCTCGATCAACCACCAAGTGTTCATCAAAGGGACTGAGTTTGTCGATACAAGCGAAGAAGAGTGGCTTGTGTATTTTCCTGGCGGGACCCTTTCTCTGCCATTTACCGTCTTTTATAAAAATACAGGCACTCCAAAGCCTCCCATTCCCCCTCAACCGCCTGTTCAGCAAAACCCTGCTGCAATCGCAAAAGCTGCTGCAAGAGATAAATATCTGAGCAACCTTTTCATCAGCCAAATGCTCTTTGAGCAGCTCTCAACGCTCGATGACTTTCTGTACTGGGCGGTCCGCTTCGATGAAAAATATGATAGAAGAGGCAGTAGCAATGCGGACAAACCTCTTGGCCTGCGGACAAGCTTAGATTTTGCACCTAAAAAAAGCTTTACCACAGAAAGAAAAAAATACTTTGTCAAGATCGATGAGCTCCCTCCAAAAAGAGACATTCATAATTAAACGGGCCTATGATAAAATCCCCTCTTCAAAACAAGAGGATAGATGATTTCCCGTAACGATGTATGTTGGTGTGGGAGTGGACAAAAATGGAAAAAATGCCATTATCCACAACTCCCCGAAAAAAATTCGCAGGATATGGCCTCTGTCTATAAAAAACAGTACGGGATTATCCTAAAGACAAAAGAGCAGCAAAATGGGATCCGCAAGGCCTGCCAAACAGCTGCCCATATTTTGGACGAGACATGCAAACGTGCAAAAGCTGGCGTCACGACCAATCAGCTCAACGACTTCGCGCATGACCTCCATAAAAAACTCGGTGTTATCCCAGCAACGCTGGGGTATGGCGATCCCCCATTTCCGAAAAGCATCTGCACCTCTTTAAATGAAGTGATCTGTCATGGCATCCCTGACAACACTCCCCTTAAAGATGGAGATATCCTCAACATCGACGTCACCTGCATATCAAATGGGTATTATGGCGACACAAGCCGCATGGTCATGATCGGCAATGTATCGGAAGAAAAAAGAAGGGTCGTCGAGGTTTCCTACGAATGCCTCATGAGGGCCATTGCCATCTTGCAGCCCGGCCTTCCCCTTTATGAGATCGGCAATGCGATCGAAGAACATGCACGGGAGAACAAATGCTCTGTCGTCAACCAATTTGTTGCGCATGGCGTAGGGATCGACTTTCACGAGGAGCCGCAAATCCCCCACCACTTTAACCATATTCAAATTCCCCTGGCAGCGGGGATGACCTTTACGATCGAGCCTATGATCAATGCCGGAGTACGCTCAGCCATCATCGATCCATCAGATGGATGGACAGCGAGGACCGGGGACGGAAGGCCAAGCGCCCAATGGGAGCACACTGTCCTGATCACCGAAAATGGCTATGAGGTCTTGACCCTTCTATCAAATTAAAATTATTATTTAACATTCCTTTAGTTTCTAAGACTTTTAGATATAATACTAAAAATATTTTATTTCTATTTATTTGATTTTCTATTAAAATATTATAAAAATTAATTTTAAGGAAAATTATGTCTAATATCCAAATAAATGCCCATTCTTTAAGGGATTCTTGGGACAGGGTCAATACTTCAGGAGTGCCCAACAGCAGGCTGCTCGGGAATGTAAAATACTGGTACGGAGATGTTGAAAATAGCACCCTCCCGCCAACTGTATTGCAAGCGGTGCTCGTCGCAGCTCAGGCAACAATAGAAAACGATATTGATCCGTCCAGTTATCGGTCATTATCTGTTGAGGACCTGACTGTTCTTTGCAAGGTCCTTGCAAATCATGGAAATTTTGGGCGGCCACCAAGTGAGATCTCAGCCAAGACCGTCAAACAGATCGAAAAATTTCTTGAAGTAAAGTCGTCTTGGGAAAGAATTAGCGCCTCCGACCTTCCAAATAAAGGATTATTAGGACACGTGCAATATTGGTATGGTAATTTAGTGACTACCGCACTGCCGGTCCCTGTATTACGAGCGATCGCCGCTGTAGCAGGCACCGCTCGGGACCCGCAACTAGCACCAGTTTTTGAAGCCCTATCTGATAAAGATCTCTGCATCCTTTATCATGTCCTTGAAAAGCATGGCAGTTTTGGGCGTCCTCCAAGTCCCATCTCAAAAAGGGCCGCGGACCAAATCAAAGCTTACATCCTTGCGAGCACTCCAGAAAAACTTATCAGGATCCGCAACATTTTGCATGCAGATTACAACAGCTCCCGTCTTACTAGTGAAGTCACCGAAAGATGTAATGCAGGCCAGGGCGCAAGAGTTTTAGCAGGTCCGGTGGCCGGCGCTTTAGAAAGGCCCATGCCAGGGGATCAGCTCATCGATTTTTATTTGGGGCATAGCGCCCATCCTTCCGGATCGACCTTTGATCAAATCCTAGGCTGGGACGATGCTCGCCTGGAAAGACAACATGACTATATCCAATGGCTGTTCCCGTTAACAGTTATAAGCAGACACAACCGCAGTGCCCCTCTGATGACTCGAGAGCGCATGAACGCTTTCCATTCAACACCGAGGCTCCAAGAAAACATGATGCGGGCATATTCCCGCATGCTGACTTTTTATGGATTCACAAGAGCAGGGGACGGCACGCTCCAGCGTTCCGACCGCTTTGCTGAAAAGTCTAGAAATTGGCTGAGCAATGGCAATCACAATTATCTGCGTATGACAAGGATCATGACCTCTCTTTCCCTTGCAGGCTATCCTAATGATGCAAGGCAATTTTACGTCATCCTTAGAGACATTTATACGAATGAGGGAAGAGGCAAGATCAGCGAAAATACTTTTCGGATCTGGACGAACGCATCAGGAATAAATCGCTAAATCACGCTTTTTTTTCCAGCTGTGTGACGATGTCCTCCAAGCAGGCAAGCTTCATTTCCATTGCGTCTTTTTCCGACTGCAACTCAAGGACTGTCTTCTGCCAGGAGAGGTATTCAAAAGCATCTTCCAGTTCTTTTTCCGCTTTTTCCCTTTGAAGGGCAAGAAGCTCGTTTTCTGTTTGGAATAGTTGTTTTCTTGTCTGGTTCAACACTTCAGATTTTTCTTCGAACTGAATGCGAAGCTGTTTATATTGATGATAGATCTCGTGTTCCGCCTCAGGCAAAAAAGACTGCCTGGCAAGGTCCTGGCCATCCACTGGAAGCTGGGGAAGCTGTGAAATTTCTCTTTTCTGGCTTGCAATCTCCTGCAAAAGCATCTCTTCCTTTTTTAATGAGGCTTTTCTCTCCTCATCGAGCATCTTTTCCAAGGCCCTGACCTCAAAGTGGATTGGGACGATCATGCTTTTCGCTTCTTCGGTTGCCAAAGCGGTGATGAGCAAGCTGACGCACACTGTTGCCGCATAGAAGATCTGCCAGAACTGAAAAAAATGGATCTGGCAAACAAAGAATAGAAAGGCTGATGCCCCTATGACAAATCCCTTCATCCCCCATTGGTAGCTTAGGATAAAGCCAAGTGCCACGAAAACAAAAATAAAAGGGTTTGCGATAGGCTCAAAAAACGCAAAAGCTGCTGCAACTAGTAGTGCGCATGGACCTAGCAGCAATAAAAAGAGCAGCCTGTTTTCCAGGGAAAGCGACCCTTTGAGAAGCTTCTGAGTAAATTTTTCCAAGGCTCCATACATATGAAAACCCTCTTTTAATTCACATATAACAAATTCGGCGTTATTTAACATTTTTCTTTTCGGTCTACTCATTGTGGTTATAGAGGAAACATGCTATTCTTGAGTAAAAACAGGAGCTATTATTATGGGCATTGCAAAAAGAATTTTTCTTTTTCTGACCATCAACGTACTGGTCATTGTCACTCTTTCGGTCATCTTAAGTCTTTTCCACGTCCAGCCTTACCTGTCTGCCCATGGGATCGACTACACGTCCCTCATGATCTTTTGTTTGATCTGGGGTATGGGAGGTGCATTCATCTCTCTTGGACTATCAAGGATCATGGCGAAATGGCTCATGGGCGTTCATCTTGTCCCATCAAACACCCAAGACCCAAGGCTAAAAAATCTTCTTAACATGATAGAAGACCTTTCAAGGAAAGCGAACCTTCCATCGATGCCGGAAGTTGGGATTTACGAATCTCCCGAAGTCAACGCTTTTGCGACAGGGCCCTCAAAACGAAGGTCCCTTGTCGCCGTGTCCACCGGCCTTCTGCAAAGGATGAACAATAAAGAACTGGAAGGGGTCCTTGCCCATGAGATCTCCCACATTGCCAACGGAGATATGGTGACAATGACGCTGCTTCAAGGCGTCGTCAACGCTTTTGTGATGTTCCTTGCAAGGATCTTGGCCTATGTCGTCTCCAGCCTGATCCGAAGCCGCGACGAATCGCCTTCGATCGCCTCTTCGATGACCTATATAATGCTGGTATTTGTTTTTGAAATTATCTTCATGGTCCTAGGATCGATCGTTGTCGCATGGTTTTCAAGGTTCCGCGAATACCGCGCCGATGCTGGCGGTGCAGACCTTGCCGGAAGAGAAAAGATGATCAGCGCGCTTGAATCTTTGAAAGCGTATGTCCAGGTACGAGAAACAAAAGCCCATCCTTCCTTTGATTCGATGAAGATCTCTACACCTAAAAAGCAGGGGCTGTTTTTGCTGTTTGCTTCCCATCCTCCTTTAGAGGAAAGGATCAATCGTCTAAAGGGTCATTAAAAAAGGTCTGACAATGCAATGATGACACAGGCAGATCTTGCAGAGACAATCGTGTTATCAAGCGCAATGGAGATATAGGAGGATATGGCGGAGGAATCAAACGAAAGGAATGGCTTTTAAAACATGAAAGAAAATAAGAAGAGATGCTTTGGATCTGCTCCCGGCAAGGAATTCTATGCAAAATATCACGATGAAGAATGGGGCGTCCCAGTCCATGATGATAGGCATCTATTTGAGATGCTCATCCTCGAAGGCGCTCAAGCAGGTTTGAGTTGGGAAACAATTCTCAAAAGAAGAGACGGATACCGAAAAGCTTTTTACCATTTTGATCATGTCAAAGTCGCCAAAATGACAGACATCGAATTGAATACCCTTCTTGAAAATCAAGATATTATTCGGAATCGGCTCAAAGTTTATGCCGCACGTCAAAACGCCTTAGTTTTTTTAGAAATTCAAAAGGAATTCGGATCGTTTTCTACCTATGTTTGGAACTTTGTGGATGCAACACCCATTGTAACGCGAAGAAAATCCATTCAAGATATCCCTGCTTCTACTCCTACTAGTGATGCTCTCTCAAAGGATCTCAAAAAAAGAGGAATGACCTTTGTAGGTTCCACAATCATATACGCCTTTATGCAAGCAGTTGGACTTGTAGATGACCATCTTGCTGATTGTTGGTGTGCAAATCGTTGATCATGGCTGATTTTTTCCAACGATCAGGGTATTGGCAAGTAGTTCAGCCAACCATTTCTC
>JASHWM010000220.1 GCA_030044075.1 Candidatus Rhabdochlamydia sp.
AGGGCCGAAACTTCTCTTTCATCAATGCGCTCCTTCAGGTCTTGCGGGGCCGTATGGCCAATTCTTTTACACCCTGCAGCAATGAGGGCATAATACCAGCACGTCCCCCCTTTTTGGGGAGGCTGGGGAACTCGGGGCCTATTTTCTCCTAAAGCAAAATCAGCATCTTTTTCAGGTTTTCCCATCGGAGGAAAACAAAATACTTGAAGAGGTACAACGGAAGCAGTCATAATTACCACATAATTTAAATTTAAAATGTAATAATTATAAACTCAAAATCGATTTCTTTCAAACTTTAAAGATATTAAATTATATCAGAAATAAGAGATCCCCATCGCCTTCTTTACTTCGTCCAGGGTATTTCCTGCGACCTCGGAGGCTTTTTGCGTCCCTTTCTTTAGAAGGTTCATCACTTCCGCAGGGTCTTTTGCAAAGGTCTCTCTTCGCGCACGGATGGGCGAGAGGATATTTTCCAGGACCTCTAAAAGTCTTTTTTTAACGATGGAGTCGCCAAGGCCTCCTCTGCGATAGTGGTCTTTCATTTTTTCCACTTCCTCTTTGCCCGGATCAAAAGCATCGAGATAGAAGAACACGGTATTTCCCTCGACTGTTCCTGGGTCCTCCACGCGAAGATGGTTCGGGTCCGTGTACATGCTCTTGACCTTCTTGGCAAGGGTATCGGAGCTATCAGAGAGATAGATGGCGTTGCCAAGGGTCTTGCTCATCTTCGTTTTTCCATCGATCCCTGGAAGCCTTGCGACTTTTGGGACGAGGACCTTTGCTTCAACAAGCACCGAGGTCTTATAGATCCTGTGGAAATGCCGGACGATCTCATTGGTCTGCTCGATCATGGGGATCTGGTCTTCTCCAACAGGCACGAGGTTTGCTTTGAACGCGGTGATATCGGCGGCCTGGCTGACAGGGTAGACCATAAACCCTGCGGGGATGTTCTCACCAAAGCCTTTCTGGACGATCTCCTGTTTCACCGTAGGGTTGTGCTTAAGGCGGTTCCACGTCACCAAATTCAAATAATACTGGGTGAGCTCGGGAAGCGCCGGGACCAGGCTCTGGATGAACATCGTGGTCACAGTTGGGTCGAGCCCCACAGCGAGATAGTCGAGCATGACCTCTTTGACGCTGTCATGGACCTTTTGCGGCTCGTCAGCATGGTCGGTGAGGGCCTGGGCGTCAGCGATCATGACAAATTGTGTGGCCTTGTGCTGCAAGTCTACTCGGTTTAAGAGGGAACCGACATAGTGTCCCAGATGCAAAGGGCCTGTCGGCCTGTCCCCTGTCAAAATAATATCTTTGCCCATATTTTTTCCTTTTCAAAACCATGGATGCTAACAAAATTCTAAATCTCTTGCACTATATTCCTTTAATGTGTGATGAAGAAGGGGCTATGACTATATATTTATGCAAAAAATTGGAAAATACAATCTAATCAAAAGCCTTGGAAGAGGGGGCATGGGCGAGGTTTTTTTAGCCTACGACACTCAATGCAAAAGAGAGGTCGCACTAAAAAAAATCCGCGATGACCTTCTGTCTGGAAAGACCATCAAGGAACGATTTTTAAAGGAAGCAATCATCGCTTCCAAACTGACGCACCCCTCCATCCTTCCGATCTACAGCATCGAAAATTTGGAGCAGGTCTTTTATACCATGCCCTATATTGAGGGAGAGACCCTCAAGCAGGTCCTTCGCAAAACAAGGGAACAGGAAAGAAATGGAGAGCCGCTAGATCCTATAGGAGGATCGATCCCCGCCCTCCTCCGAATCTTCCTGTCCGTGTGCCAGGCGATCGCCTATACACACAGCAAAGGGATCCTCCATCGCGACATAAAGCCTGAGAACATCATCATTGGAAAATATGGCGAGGTGCTCATCTTCGACTGGGGCCTTGCAGACTACATTGGAGAGCAGGAAGAGCTTGATGAGAACGAGATAGAAGAGAGCGCAGAGCTTACTATGCCCGGGAAAGTTGTCGGCACGCTCTCCTATCTAGCTCCTGAGAGGGCCCATGGCGAGCCATCGAGCATCAGCACAGAGATCTATGCCCTTGGGGTCATCCTCTACCAGATATTGACGCTCAAGCTTCCGTTCCAGAGAAAAAATTTAAAGACCTTCCGAAAAATCATGGACCGGGAAAGACTTCCAGACCCTATAGAAATCGCCCCCTACCGCGACATCTCGCCCAAGCTTGCGGAAGTCGTGAAGAAAACGCTCGCTCCCCTTAAGGAAAACAGGTACGCAGCTGTCGAAGAACTTGCCAAAGAGATCGAGAATTTCCTCAAAGGACAGCCAGAATGGGTCTTGTCCAGCAACCTTCATATCGAAAACAAATCAGACTGGGAATTCCAGGAGAACATCCTCCTTGCCAAGCATATTGCGATCAGCGCAAACGAAAAGCTGATGCAGTGGGTGAACCTGATGGTCTCGCAAAACTCGTTCCCCGGCAACATTAAAATTGAATCAAGCATCACCCTTGGCAAAAACGGCCAGGGACTTGGATTTTTGCTCAACATCCCTGACCAGAATGAAAGAAAAAGTCTTGAGGAAGGCTATTGCCTGTGGCTCGGAAAACAGCAGGATTGCAGGTTGTTTTACAACAACGTCGAAGTGATGCAGCTTGAGAATACAAAAATCGTTCAGGATGTCCCCTACTTTGTTCAAATTGAGAAGGTGGACGACCATCTTCGGTTTTATTTGAACGGCTCGCTCCAGTGCCATTACATCAGCCATATCCCCCTTACGGGGACGCACGTGGGACTCCTTGCAAAGGACGCAGACTTTACGATCGAGTCCTTGCAGATTTTTGTCAGCAGTCAAAACCTCAGCGCCAGCTGCCTTGCCATACCCGACGCTTTTCTCTCCTATAAAGCCTACGACAAGGCCCTCTCTGAATATCGGCGCATCGCCTATTGTTTCCCAGGCAGGTCGGAAGCGAGGGAAGCGCTGTTCCGAGCAGGGATCACCTTGATCGAAAAAGCTCTTTCCATCACAAAAAAAACAGTGAGGGAACAAGCCCTTTTCTCCGCCCTTGAAGAGTTCGGAAAGCTGCGGGGGACCCCAGGGGCGCCCCTGGAGTATTTGGGCAAGTCCCTTGTATACAAAGCAAGCGCAGATATCGAGGAAGAGCTCAAATGCCTGGAACTTGCCATCAGGAAGTACCCGAAGCATTTTCTCCTCTCACGGGTGAATGAAGAGGTCGCCCTTCGGCTCCATGAATGCGCCTCTCAGAACAGGATCGCAGCCTATCATTTTGCACTCCTCGCCCTCCGGCATGTGCCGAGCATTTTTTCAAGCTTGGACAATCAAAGCCTTTTAAGCAATTTAAAGGAACACTGCCCTGCAGCGTCCTGGCTTGTCCAAGATGAATCTTTCGTCTCTTTGGAAAT
>JASHWM010000221.1 GCA_030044075.1 Candidatus Rhabdochlamydia sp.
AATCGTTCCGGGAGGGAGCGCTGCCAATACGATCAGAGGCCTTGCAAAGCTCGGCGAGCCTTGCGCATTCTATACGCGCGTGGGAATGGATCCTTATGGAGAGCAGTTCAGCGAGAACATGCGCTCGCTTGGGATTGAGGACCGTTTTGATCGATCCCCGCTCTTCGCCACATCACGGGTCTTATGCCTCATCACGCCCGATAGCCAACGAACTTTTCTTGGCTATGATGAAAAAGTGACAGACCTTGCCCCCTCCAAGAAAGATTTCGAAAATGTCAAGTGGACCCACATCGAGGCCAGGCAGCTGAGAAACGGCGTATGCATTGAAAAGTTCATGAAGCTTTCAAAAGAACATGGCGCTAGGGTCTCCCTTGACCTTTCAAGCTATGAACTTGTTCATGAGTTCAAAGAGGTGCTCCTTGATCTGATCCCGCGCTATGTCACAATAGTTTTTTGCAATGAGGATGAAGTCCGTGCTTTGACAGGGCTAGATCCCAAGCAAGGCTGTTTGAAGCTCCAACATCTTGCGCCGGTCGCTGTTGTAACAAGAGGCCCCGAAGGGTGCCTTGTAGGCCACAATGACGAAGTTCTTTCCATCCCGGCTTTTCCTGCAAATGTCATTGATACGACGGGAGCTGGAGACCTCTTCGCAAGCGGTTTTTTATACGGATATCTCAACGGATGCCCTCTCTCTAGCTGCGCAAAGATCGGCAACATGCTGGGAAGCGCCATCGTAGAGGTTGTAGGCGCCGGGCTGCCCGAAGAGAAATGGTCAGAGATCTGCTCAGTTCTTAAAAGGGAAACTTCAAAAGAACCTGTGCAGTAAAGACCAATGCTCTGCCTTTTCAAAGGCAGGGCATTTTTTCTATTCTAGAGAAATTTCCATGACAGAAACGGTGTGTCCTCGAAAAGGCCTTTTCTCTACATGACGAGCGCCTCTTTTAAGATACCATTCCGGCATATGGGGATCCGACAGATAAAAATAGATCTTGCGATAACCAAGTCCCCTTGCGATGTTCGAGACCGTCTTCAACAGTTCTTCTTCCAGGCCGCCCTTTTTTTCTTCTGGAAGGACAAGAAGGCTTCCCAGCCAAGGATTTTTATCGGTATAATCAGAAAATTCCGGGGCAGTGTTCTCATTGAGCGAGACCAGTCCTATTGGTTTTCGATCGCGCAGCGCAACCAGAGCAAAAGGAATTCTATCGTCATTCAAACGCTTGTTAAAGGACTCAATGAGCATTTCCTTTGTCAGGGAAGAATCGTAAGAGCTCCACTGATCATACGTCCACTGGGCTAATTGAGGGATCGCCTCAGGGCAATTTTTGAGCAGCTTTAATCGAATATTGTGTGGGGAAAAAAATGACTCGTCCGCTTGTTGAAGAGCCTTTTGTATGGCCATCGATTTCATACTCCCTCCGCAGGAATCCTTATTTGGAATAGGATCTTGTGTAGCAAGGTATATACATTCATCTAAGCCCGGAGTCAACGGCAAAGAATGAATATCTTTTAGATTGCAAAAACAATAGGACTGGTGCTCATCTGTATTAATGGCCACATCTTGCTTTTCCGAGGCCAGGCGGGTCGAAAACAAATGAAAAATAAAATCCCCATTGGGATATTGGACATAGAACCTTCCCACGTGGGCCAATGTTCTGGCATCGACCTCTACCCCTGTCTCCTCTTTTAGTTCACGCACAGCAGCCAAAACGGGCGTCTCACCATCATGCACTTTGCCGCCTGGAGCGCACCATAGGTTGCCTTGGGCATGGGCTGCGGACCTCTTTAAGAGGAGCACTTCATCCTGAGCAAACGGCAGGACAACAGCAACTTCTGCTGTTTTTGAAAAATCCACAGGAGGATCGACCTTGAGCACCTGTCCCTCGCATGGAAAACCAGAAAAAGCCATGGTACCGCCAATCCCTATTTTACAGAGGACATCCTTTAAAAACATCTCTCACTAAATCCTCATCCATCAATTTTTTCTCAAAAGGCCTCTATAATCTGCCTGGAGAAGCGCGAACGTCAAAAATGGGTCGCGCAAGCGGACCTGGCAAGACTTTCCGCCTCTGTCAGTTGTTAGATATCCTTTGATCAGCCCTTGTTTCAGCTCTTCAAAAGTAAAGGCATCGACACCGGCGATCGCTTCCGTATCAGTATGCTGGGCATCCTGCTGGCCAATCACTTGTCCAAGGTACACAGGAACGCTCAAGTTCGTTATGCCAGTGTCTCCATTCATGTACCCTAAAAAGACCAGGTGGTCAATAATCATCCCGGTCTCCTCCTGCACTTCCCTTGCCGCACCCTGCAGAACCGTTTCTCCCGCTTCTATTCCGCCCCTTGGGATCTCATACTCCCATGACCTTGTAGCATGGCGGAACATCCTGTTCAAAACAATTTTACCGCTTGGAAGGATGGGAAGGACTGCAACGCCGTGGTGGCCTTCAAGTGTTGCCCTGAAGACAATCCTTGGGAAAAAGCCTAGCCGGCCGTTTGGGAATTTCACTGCATCATTGACCCAGATCCAATATCGATCGTCAACTTCAATGCCGACCTTCCTTCCCGACTTCTTTTCCACTTCAGCGATTTCTTGCTTGTCCAGAACGATCTGTATTTCCCCGCTGTCTGCATCTCCAAGGCGGCCCATAGTCTCTGGATTGTTTTTCATATACTCAAAATAAGTCTCTAAATTTTGAGCATAGGCACTTGTAAGGGCCAATGAGAAAAGCAAAAATAATTTCATAAAATCCTTTAACAAAAAAAATCTCATTTAGCTTGCTTTCTTCTATACTCCATAACCTTTTTAGGATCATCGACCCATCTCAAATCAGCAATAGCATCGTGAAAGAACTTGCTGGACCAAAGGGCAATTTTTTGCTTATCAGCTATAAAGAGTGCAATATCTGATTTTGCTGATTCCCAATTGATCTCATCAATTCTTTTATGCAAGCGTTCCAATAATTCCCGCTCTCCAAATTTTTCACCAACTTTTAGGTGGCCTGTCTGGCACATCCTTTGCCGTAAATGGGCCAAGTTTACCGGTATGCCGCTTTGGACATACCAGATCAAATCATACCAATCGCGGCCTTTGACCCGATTTTGCCAATTACGACAAAGGACGGCATGCATTTTACCGGCAAAAAGATCAATAATTGCATAAGTCCCAATATAAAATGGTATCGGGTTCAATATCAATTTACTCTCAAATGAGATATGTCCTGGTGGAGGATCGGTATCTATTTCCAATTTGATCTGAACTTTTTGGTCAGAATGAATTCCTTTTGGCATTTTTCTGCTTTCATGGATAGACAAGAAAAGTGTCAGTGTATTTGCTTTCAAAAAAGCAGACCATATTCCAGTATCTGTGTTTTTTTTCCGAATTTGGACATCAAGCTCAAATCCCAGTGCTTTTAATTCTTGATTCATTCCTTCAATGAATGGTGTGAAATCAAATTCTGGATTGGGTCTAATGAGTGAAAAGTCAAGGTCTTCGCTATAACGGTCCAAACCATATAAAATCCTTAGCGCTGTTCCTCCATAGAAAACAGCGTGTTCGAAAAATTGATGTCTAGAAAGTCCGAGAAGAGCAGCCTGTTGTAGAATCTCTCTTATCTTATCAATCGTAGGCATGTTATCAGGGTAGTTCTCCAGCATTTTTTTTATGCTTGAATCAAAACTCATATTGAACCCACTAAATCTATTAAATATTTCACATGCTTAGCACGATAAGACTGTCCAATTTCTATTAACATATTTTTATCCAAATCCAGGAGTGCCTGACGATCAATCCGCTTTGACTCTAACAACTCACTTCTCAAGTTGTCCTTAGTCATTCCTTTGCAAGTAATGAACACTAAGTCTGCTAATGCTTTTTCTGGTGTTGCAATTAAAAATCCTCCTATGAAATCGGGAGATTCTTTTTTTGTAATTCCAACAGAATAACTTCTTAAGGATAATTTATGGTAAACAAAATCAGCCACAGGAGTATGGAACTCTTTGCTCCTCCCCAAAGTCATGCTTGTTACAGTATGGACACGTTCTGGAATCATTCCATAAAAGGATAATGCCCACTCAAGACTGACATAAGAAGGTCCGTAGAGGAAGTTTGCAACCTGCTCATAAGGGATGAGCAAGCCAGACTCTGATTTTATCTTATCTGCTATGAGATAAAATCCATTTTTCAAACGAATCAACTCTTCATTTTTTACCATGCGTAAAATCCGCTCTCTTGGCTTGCGATAATCCGACCAAAGATTAAGAAGCGTTTGGGCATCCACATATGGTGTTTTAATAAGGTTTAGCCGATCTGTCATAATTCCCCTCTTTTCTTAATTTTACCAAAATTCCTATTTTTTGTGGGAATTTTAGTAAAAATCCCAATAAATTCTACCAAAATACCTACTAAAAGGGGGAATTTTGGCATTATTTTTATTGATTAACCAAATATCTAAAAATAAGCAACTTAGAAAAAATACGACCTTAGACCGACTCATGCTTCATTCGGATTGCATTTAAAATGAATGATATGACCGCAGAAGCTCCAATCACAAGACTGGAATAGAAAATGGTGTCGCTTGAAATGCTAAGGACCAAACTAATTAAAGTTCCAGCCCCTGTCATGGTCAGATAAAAAACGGCCATTGCAGAACCCTTTTGTTCTTTCGTAGCAGTCAATGTGATACGGTTGAGGGGGGCTGCTGCAAACCCAAACCCAAGAGAATATATCGACATCGGCACAATAAAAGAAAGGACGCTAGACGGCGCAAAAAGCGGAAAGAAAAAGAAGGCAATACCTGCTAAGGATGTGATAGAGAGGCCAAATACGATCAGCTTTTCTTTGCCCATCTTTTTTAGCAGAACTTTTACAAGTTGCGCCCCTAAAATATACACTCCAAAAATAGGGATCTGTAAAAAACCAAATTCAGCTGATGTCATCCCTAGAGTGTCCATCAAAATAAAGGGAGACGTCGTGATCCATCCCATGATCCCACCGTAAAGAAGGGCAAAGGAAGCTGCAGAGATCATGAAGTGGGCATTGAGAAGAATCTTTCGATAGGTGGAAACGATCGATTTAATGTTAAGGGAGCGTCGATCTTCCAAGGAAGTGCTTTCGGGCATGCATAGCCAAAGTGCGGATAGCGCAATGGCCCCTAAGGCAAAAAGCAAGAAAAAAATCACTCTCCAGTTTACTGCAAGAAGGAGCAATCCTCCAAAAACTGGCCCGATGGCAGGTGCGATAATAGCCGCGGTTCCCATCCAAACTAAGATGCGGATTGCTTTTTGGTCATCGTACAAATCATGGATGCTTGCATAGCCTGCAACCATCATTGTACAAACGCCGATCCCTTGAAAAAATCGTGAGATGATCAGCACCGCAAGAGAGGAGGCTAATGCGCACCCGAGTGTTGCAAATAAAAAGATGAGCCCTCCGACAAAGAGGATGGGACGCCTTCCATACCTGTCAGTGAGGGGCCCGACAACCAATTGAAAAGCGGTATCCCCGGCAAGCCATGCTGTGATCGTCAATTGGATCAAATGAATGGGAACAAAAAACTCGGACGAAATGATCGGAAGCGCAGGTAGGTACATGTCATTTGACATGTTGGCACAGAACTCATAAAGAATTAGAAATAGGGGAAATAGACGAAACAGCTGCTTGTTTCCTTGGAAAGACTTTTTTTTTCCGATCACGTGTTTCTCCTGGAAAGGTTCAGGCAATCGTCTGTTTGACAAAAAACTCAGGGAAAAACTTATACATGGGAGGAGCGACCTCCCCTTTTAGGAACTGCTCGTGCAGCAAGAGATACTTTTGTATGCGCTCCAGATAGACGGAAGGGTCTCTCATCATGGGATCTTTCTTATGAAGGTCATAGACCTTTGCAAAAGCGCTAGACCAGTCCAGATAAGAGGCATTGGAACAAACCCCATCTCCCCCATACTTTTGCCGATATTCATACATTTCATGAGGAATGTAGAGAAAGCCATCAGGGTCTACTAGGGCGCACTGCATGAGGAAGTCAAGGTTTTCAAGCAGGGCAAGGTTTTCATTCCATTGAACTTTTCCAATGAGCGAGCTTCGGTGGAAAAAACCAGTTCCTATCGACGCTTTCACCGACCAGTCATAGAAATCCTGCAATGTTGGCTCTTTTTTTTCAAAGACCTCAGGCCTGGATGCTTTAAGAACTCCTTCTTCATCGTAATATTCAAGAAGCCTCCTGGCCTTTGCCATGGCAAAGCTTCTGCCTGGATATTTATCGAGATAGCTTTTAGCTGTTTGGAGGTATTCAGGAAAAATTTGGTCATCGCTATCAATGTAGGAAATGATGTCGGATGAAGCCCTCTTAAGCCCATAGTTCCTCGCAGATGACGCTCCTTTATTTTCCTTATAGAAATACCGGATCCTATGATCAGACTGGAACTCTCGCACGACTTTTTTTGTATCGTCCATAGATCCGTCATCCACGATCAAAAGCTCCCAATCAGAGTATGATTGAGCTTGGACGCTTTGGATAGTTTTCCAAAGAACATACCCTCGGTTGTACGTTGGGATGATCAAACTGAATGACGGTCTTTTCATAACTCTTCGACAACCTTGTCATCGAGTGCGGTCAAGGCATACACCGGACGATTAAAACGCTCCCTTCCTTTCAAAGAAGAAAGCTCTACAAGAAATGCCCCTTCAACAACAGTTGCACCTACACTTTCGATAAGCGTTGCAGCTGCATCTGCCGTTCCGCCGGTTGCAAGGACATCATCGACCACAACAACGCGGTCGCCTGTATCAAGGCTCTCAAGTTCAATTTCAAAAGAAGCAGATCCATATTCAAGATGGTAGTCGATCTTTTGGGTCTTCCTGGGAAGCTTTCCCGCTTTACGGACCATGACAAAAGGGAGCTTGAGCTCATAGGCTAAAGCTGCGCCAAAAATAAAACCTCTTGCATCAAGACCGACGATCGCATCGAGGTCTTGGCCTTGATAACGATCTGCAAACTTTTGAATAATTCGATGGAACGCATCTGGGTCTTTAAGAACGTCGGTATAACAAATAAAATTGATCCCAGGTTTTGGAAAATTGGGAACCGGAACAAAATACTCTTGGATCCAATCCTCTGATTGTCCTGCAAAAACACTACAAAAAAGGCTGAATGATGCTAGAAAACTGAACATATGTTTCATTTTTTCCCCCTTGCAAATAGAAAAAATACTAATGGACTTCATCAGTTTTGTCCAATAGTTTCAAATGCCTCGGTCAATGCAGGGAGCATCTTTAGGACGTTAACTTGAGCGGAACAGCCGGCTTCTTTGAACGACCCATCCTCCTAAAAAGCTAAGCCAATACCCTTGGACGAAGTTCCAGAAAAACCCAAGCCTTGGCATAAATTTCTCTACGGCAAAAAGCGCTGCAAGGCCTACAAGGACTATAAGCACCTGAAAAGACCTCATCCTTAGGTTGATTACCTTGCGAACTGCTTTTTTTTCATAGGTCATGAGCCCTACAGCTATGCCAAGGGTTGAAAAAAATAGATAAATTGCCCAAGTAGAAGAGATGACCATGCCAAGGAACAACATGAGGAAGGAAAAACCGATCGATGCAACTTTCCATGACTTTTCAAAAACAGGGAACAATTGCTTATAGATAACGAGCAATAGCCCGCCTACTATGAGGCCACCCAAAATATCGGTAGGATAGTGAACTCCTAAGTAGACCCTCGAAAAACAAAGAAAACAGGCAAAGATGACTCCTAGGATTCGGTAGAGGTTCCTCTTACATTCAATAAATACAATCCCGCAAACAAGGGCGGCTGTTTGCGCTGCGCCGCTTGGAAACCCTGGAGTTTTGAAACAGAGGATCCCGACAAGAGGATCGACCTGGCAGGGCCTGGGCTGATGAAAAAACTCTTTTAATAGCCTGTTTAGAACAAGGCTCATGGCAAAGACATAAAATACCTTCGCCCCTAGGCGCCTATCCCAAAGATACCACGCAAAGACGATCAAAACGAAGAGAAAGTAAGAGGTATCAACATAATTCCAGGCCCTAAAGAAACCGTCCATCCAAAACGACCTTAAAGCCTTCTGCAGGGACTGTATCCACTGCATCTGCTCGTCATAGCCCATGGGAGCTCCTTGCTGTAGTAAAAAAAGACCACTTGCATGCGCACCTTTTGCATGGTGGCATTCAAAAGCAAGTCTAGCAAAGAACTTTTTTGAAACAAAACAACTTCGACACAAAGCCTTAAAGCGGACGCGATATTTTTCCATCGAAAAAAACCGCTTTAATGCTGCAAAGAAATAAAATTTGAGATCAGGGAATCCTATATGTAGAAAATAGAAAATCTGATCTCAAATCTTTTACAGATTATAACTCTTTAAGGTCATATGCAAGTTTGCTGAAATCTTTGCTCAATTTTCCGAATTTTTTTGTAAGAACGGCTTTTTTTCGACGATATTGCTTATAAGTAGTAGAATATCTTTTTTTCATAAAATCCCCACTGGTTTCATTGTTTATATAATAAAATGATCAGTTATTATAATTATAATAACAAACCACCTCACAACTTAAATATAATTAATTACAAATTATTATAAAATGATATTAATTTTGAAATTAATTGATATTAAAACGCAAGAACCTAATAATCAATAGGAAAATGGGTAGCAAATATTTTTTTTCCACCCTGTTTTTTGACCTATTCGGAGAAATTGCAAAAAACATAAGATACTAATAAAGAAATGGTTATAACATCCCCTGCAGAATCAGAAAATAGACTCCCGCCAACCCTGAAAGCCCGCATTTCCTGAAAATGGGTCATTCCGGTTACCCACTTATCTGTAAAAGGAGCGCATGTTTGTCCCATGAGCTCCATACTTCAGAGATCTTTCCATCTTGAAAGCGATAGATGACCATGACCGGAAGGCTGAACTCTTTTCCTGTAGCTGGAATTCCCATATACTCCCCTGTATGAGCTCCATGGAACTCTAGGTAACAGACGACCCTATCCTCAGATGCAAAAGAATAGAGGACCTTCCACTCCCTGCTTGAAAGGCACGCCATCCGTCCCTCATCAATTTTTTTCCCTTCATCGCGAGTGATGTCTTTTCCTTGCGGTTCCATGCCGCTATGGACCCTTACGGTATCAGAAAAAAAAGCCTCGTATTGCGCTAGGACCTCCTGATCTCCAAGTGAGAATAATTTATGGACAAGCTGCAGGTTCTCATCTGAGGCTGATGGCGCATCAGAAGCTTGTAAAAAAACGACACTCGCCACACACATCATTAAAAATGCCCTAAAGACGCTCTTGGAAATCATACACGCTCCTTGTTGTTTGAGGTAGCATACATGCCTTTAAAAATAGAAGCCAGCTCAAGTAGCTCAACTTAAGCGACCCTACATCAAAATATTAAATTGACATGCCCTCAAAATATTCCCTAAAATCGCTTGCGACAGTTTTGTCATACCTCAAAAATAAGGATGGTATCATGAAAAAGAAAGCATTGTTTTCTGTAGTCGCATTAGTATTCTCCCTCTCCGTTCAGGCAATAGAAGAGCCTCTTGTAGAAATCGAATGCTCGCTCAGACCTATTGAGCGCACAAAAATTCACCCAAGCGGTGAGTTCGTGACTTCCCAGCCCTCGCCGACTTCTCAAACATCCAGCACGAACTGGAGCGGGTACGTCGCAGCTACTGACCTCTCGGGATCTTCTGGCAATGACACGGTTTCCTATGTTGCAGGCAGCTGGGTCGTTCCAACGCTTGTTGCAACAAAAGACGCCACCTACTGCGCGATCTGGGTCGGCATCGACGGCTATCAGAGCCCTACAGTCGAGCAGATCGGCACATCCCATAACTGGAGCAATGGGGCGCAGCAGAACTATGCCTGGTTCGAGATGTACCCAAACGGTTCCTATGAAATCTCCGGCTTTCCTGTTGACAACGGAGATGTCATCAGCGCAAAAGTCAGCTATAAAGGAAACGACACATTTAAACTGGTGATAACCAATCATACAAAAGGAGTCACTTCCACGATCCCAACTTCCTATACAATAAGCTCCAGCGCTTTGAGAAGCTGCGCAGAGTGGATTGTTGAGGCCCCCTATTCAGGAGAGGTCCTTCCCCTGTCCGATTTCAAATTAGTGACCCTCAATTACTGCTCCGCAATCATCGATGGGGTGAGCGGCGCTATTAACAATGGGCAGTGGATGAACGATGAGATCACCATGTCTGGTTCCAGCGGCGTGGAAGCGCAACCGACAGCGCTACTAAAAAATGGCACCTGTTTCCAGGTCGCCTGGAAATCTGAATAATTGATCTTTATCCAAACAAAAGGCCGGGAACTTTCTCGGCCTTTTGCTTAACTTTTGATTGGGAAAAATAGGGACCTAATTTAAACTCTTTGAAGATACGAAAGATCACCTGAAGGGTATATTATGACAATTCCTGAACAGCTCAATAATGGCATCAAAGAAGCGATGAGGAGCGGGGACAAGTTAAGACTTGAGACCTTGCGCATGCTCAAATCTAAAATACTTGCTGTGGACGCAAGAGGGAACATTCCCGACACAGAAATTCAAAAGCTTTTCAAGACATACTATGGAAGCCTTCAGGAAGCTTTGGAACAAGCTCAGAGCCTTAATCGGACGGACGTCGCAGAGAAACTAAAAAGCGAGCTCGCAATCATCCAGGAGTTTTTACCAAAGGCGCCATCTGCTGAAGAAACTAAGAACATCGTCCAGCAGGCCATCTCCGAGTCAGGGGCAAAGACTAAAAAAGATTTGGGGCTTGTCATGAAGAGCATCATGAAAACAAACAGCGCCGTTGATGGGAAATTAGCAAGAGACCTGGCGAGCCAACTACTTCCCGATTAGTTTGAAACGCCAGTTGGGATAAGGTCCTTTTCTGCAAACAGCTCATTGGCAATCACAAGATCGCTCTTCACGGTCACCTTGAGGTTGATATAATCTCCGACCACGATCTTTACCTTGTGCCCATGCAGTGCAACGATCTCGCTGTCATCTGTGGCAACAAAGTATTGCTGATTGATCGCAGATGCAAATGAGCTCAGCAAAATATCGCGTCGAAACCCTTGCGGCGTTTGCGCAATCCACGTCGTATTTCTTGCAAGGGACCTCTGGATGATCATATCCTCTTCAGCATATTTGATCGTTGCTGTAGGAGCGACAGCTGTCATCGCAGCGCCGTGCTCCTCAACTTCTTTGATCAGGTTTTCGATAAGCCATACAGGTGTGAGAGGCCTTGCTCCATCATGGGTGAGGATAATATCTCCCTTCGATGCCCTAGCGCCATTATATACGGACTGAATTCTTTCAGCTCCCCCTTCCACAACTAAAATATCAAGCCCATGGCTCTTGAAAAGATCCTGATAAAAGGCGATATCCTGTCTGCGGGTGGAGACAATGATCTCATCGACTCTCTTGCATTTGGTAAATTGTAGTGCTGCCCTTACAAGCAAAGGCATTCCTCCTATGTCTGAAAGGAGTTTGTTCTCGCCAAACCTTGTAGAATTTCCTGCTGCTGTGATCACTACTGATATCATTTTCCT
>JASHWM010000222.1 GCA_030044075.1 Candidatus Rhabdochlamydia sp.
ACTCTTCAAAACCTAGCGTGACATGGATCAACCACACAACTTTTTTGCTGCAAGTTGGGGATGTGCATATTCTGACAGACCCAATCTGGAGCAAAAGATGCTCGCCTTTTCGGTTTGTGGGCCCGCATCGAAGGCATCCCGTACCTTTTTCACTAGAAGAGCTCCCCAAGATCGATTACGTTTTTTTAAGTCACGACCATTATGACCACCTAGATGAGAAAACGGTGCGATACCTCGCCCAAACATACCCGGAGATCGTATGGTTTGTCCCGGAAGGGGTTAAAAAGTGGTTTGTGAAAAGGGGGATCTCCAAGGTCGAGGAGTTTAGTTGGTGGCAGGAAGGCTTCTACACTTTCAAAGGGATGGACATTAAGGTCACGGCAGTCCCCGCGCAGCATTTTTCAGGGAGGTCGGGATTTGACTATAATCGGACGCTCTGGCTTGGCTGGGTCGTCGAATTTCAAACGCACTCATTTCGTAAAAGATGGTACTTTGTAGGCGACACCGGGTATAACAGCACCGATTTCCGCCTTGTCGGAAGGACATGGCCGCATATGGACCTTAGCTTGATTCCCATAGGCGCCTACATGCCAAGGCAGTTTATGTCGCCGGTCCATATTGATCCCAATTCAGCGGTTCAGATCCACAAAGAGGTCAATTCCCTCTTAAGTGTTTCCTGCCATTGGAAAACTTTTCGGCTCTCTGATGAGCCAATCTACCAACCCCCCTATGACTTATTTCTTGCATTGCAAAAACAAAAGCTCGATCCTCTAGTGTTTCGGGCTTTGGAACCTGGATATGCAACGAATTGGTAATTTTTTCTCAAGTGTTTACTGGTTTTTCAGGACTAGACTTTTGCAGTTCATAGAAGAAAGCAGGGTTTTCTTGCTTTTCTGGAAGAAAAAAGAGTTCAGAAAGATCGATATCGCCCTAAAAAAAAGCTATTTTTTCCATAATCCCTACAGAATGGCAAGAAAGTTTCTAGAGGACCATCAAAAACAGTGGCAGCCTTATGGTGAAACACACCTCACAACTTTTTTCAAGATCGCAAAAAGAGCAAAGATCAGCGCTTCCGATGTTGTCATCGAAATGGGCTGCGGGAGGGGAAGGGGAGTTTTTTTTCTCGAAGCTTTTTTTGGCTGCCGGGTCATCGGAGTGGACATGGTCAATGAGTTTATCAGCAAAGCAACTCGAATAAAAGAACAGTACAAAAAAGAAAACGTCTTATTTTTCTGTGGAGATATGATGACGTTTGATCTTTCAAAAGCGAGCCTCTTATACATCTACGGCACCTGCCTGTCCGACCTTGAAATCCACAAGATCATTGGGCGCATTCTATCCTCGCCAAACCCCATGAAAATCATTACGGTCAGTTACCCGTTGCAAGAATATTCTTCCTCGGATAATTTTAGCATTGTCGATCATTTCGAAGCATCCTATCCGTGGGGAAAAACGGATATTTACATCCAAGAGAAACTATGACAAATTTAGCGCAAAAAAAATGTGTTCCCTGCACAGTAGGGACACCTCCGTTAAAAGGCGAGGCCCTTCAAAAACTTGCCGCAGAGCTTGGGCCCAGCTGGTCTGTTGTCGATGAACACCACATCGAAAAAGAGTACTCTTTCAAGAACTTTAAAACAGCCCTAGACTTTACTTGCGACGTCGGCAAAGTAGCCGAAGAAGAAGGGCACCATCCCGACATCCTTCTCAGATGGGGAAAAGTGAAAATTACCCTATGGACCCATAAGATCAATGGGCTTTCAGAAAGCGACTTTTTCATGGCCGCAAAATGCGATGTTTGCTATTTGGCCAGGCTTGGGAAAGCCGAATAATCACTCGCTCAAGCTCATAATTGCTTTTTCTTGTTCCGAATGGGCTCGAGTTGCCACAGCATATGAGTAAAAGTGGTTTGCGTTTTGCTTCTTCTTTCCAAATCTTTAAATGTCAGTCAATTAGTCTTTTCATGTTCAAAATTCAAAGTAGAATTAGATAGATATGTCTAAAATACAAATCAAAAATAATTTTTAATGCTCAAAAAATAAACCAAAAAGCATGTATTTGATGGAAAAGGGGGATCTTTTTACAAATTCAAGAAAGTATGCATCCCAATTCTGCTAAATATTTCTGAATTGCTTCTTTAGAAAAGAGTTGGTAATCTTTTCTTCTTCAAAGGAAGTAGGTCCTATGAAATATTGCGAAGAAATTTTTCTAACAAAGCGCTGGAAGACAAGGGAAGTCATGGTCGGCAAGGTCGGTGTTGGGGGAAACAACCCGATCCGGATCCAGTCAATGACCACTTCTCCTACAAGAGATGTAGATGCAACGGTAGAGCAGGCGATACGCCTGGCAGATGCCGGCTGTGAGATCGTCCGTGTCACTGTCCAAGGAATGAAAGAAGCGGAAGCTTGCGAGGGGATTAAAAATACTCTTTTGCAAAAAGGGTACGACATTCCCATCGTTGCCGATATTCATTTTTACCCTCCAGCTGCGATGAAGGTTGCTGATTTTGTCGACAAGATCAGGGTCAATCCAGGGAACTTTGTCGATAAGAGGGCCATCTTTAAAAAGAAATTTTACGATGACCCTTCCTACCAGGAAGAGGTCCTAAAGATCGAAGAGGGGTTTTCACCACTTGTTCAAAAGTGCAAAAATCTCAAAAGGTCCATGCGGATTGGCACAAACCACGGCTCGCTTTCCGATAGGATCATGAACCGCTATGGCGACACTCCATTTGGCATGGTCGAGTCAGCCCTTGAGTTTGCCAGGGTCTGCAGGCTTCATGATTACCATGATTTTATGTTCTCCATGAAGGCAAGCAACCCGGTCGTGATGATCCAGGCATATCGGCTTCTTGTTGCTGAGATGCAAAAGCTGGGCTGGGACTATCCTCTTCATTTGGGTGTCACAGAAGCAGGCTATGGCGATGATGGCAGGATCAAATCAGCCATGGGGATCGGGGCCCTGCTGCTGGACGGCCTTGGCGATACGATCAGGGTCTCGCTCACAGAAGACCCATGGAATGAGATCGACCCTTGCAAGCGCCTCACAAATCTGTTTATGGAAAGCGAAGGGAAAAAGACGGCGCCTTTCGACGAGTTCCGCGATATTAACGTGGTTGAAAAAAGAAGCCCCAAAGTTCCTGTGTCCGCTCCGCTTCATCGCGATGGTTCTGTCATTGTCAGCTTACAGGAAAAGCAGCTATATGAGGCCGATATTTTTCAAAAGCTTGGCCTTGCCTATAAAGAAAATCAGCTTCAGAAGACTCCGCAGACTGTCGATGCGATCGTCGTGGAAGATTTGAAAAAGGGATCAAAAGAGGTCATCGATTTACTGATCGGGGCAGGTATCGGAGTGATCTCTAAAGACAAGGTGCATGAGGAAGTCCTCCAATTAAAAGAGCTCTACGAGGTTACAGACACCGATCTTCCTTTTCAGGATGTAGTTGTCGTTTCATCTCCAGAAAATTTAGATAAGCTCCTTAGAGTTCCTCCATCTCTTGTGCTCCTCAACTTTTCTCTCAGCAAACTCCATGAGGCAAGGTTTTTTACCAGCTGGGCAAAGAAGCATTCTTTCAACATGCCGGTCATCCTCTATTTTGATTACTCTGTAGGCAAAGAGGACTTTATTATCCATGCCGGAGCCGAATGCGGAGCGATATTGACAGATGCATTAGCTGATGGGGTTTGTTTGAAAGGGCCCTATGATGTTGGATTCTTGGCGCAAACAAGTTTTGCGATCCTGCAGGCGGCGCGCATGCGCAGCTCAAAGACGGATTTTATTTCCTGCCCTGGATGCGGCAGGACGCTTTTCCAGCTCCAGGAGGTCACGCAAAGGATCAAACTCCGAACCGAGCACCTCCCTGGCGTCAAAATCGCCATCATGGGATGTATCGT
>JASHWM010000223.1 GCA_030044075.1 Candidatus Rhabdochlamydia sp.
AGAACATGTCCCTTCCCAGTTCGTCGGTGCCGAACCAGAATTCTCTGCAGGGGGCGGTGTTCTTCAATGCCAGGTGCGTCTCATAGTATTTGTAAGGAGAGATGAGGGGGCCGATGATCGCCATGACCACGATCAAGACCAAAATGCCAAGACCAAAGGCGGCAAGGCGGTTTTTTTTGAACTCCACCCATAGCCCATGCCAGTATCGCAGCGAAGGGCTTTTAAGAATTGGTTGAACGGCACTTCCAGAAAATGGGGAAAATATGGCGTCAGTTTCAGTATTCATCGGCTTCTTCTATTTTGATCCTTGGATCTATGAGGCAATATAAAATATCCACAATAAGAACGCAAAACATCAGGATCGCGCTATAAAATAGGGTGACCCCCATGATCGTTGTGTAGTCCCTGTTGATCACGCTGTTGACAAACCATCCGCCAAGGCCCGGGATCGCGAAAATTTTTTCGATAATAAAACTTCCTGTCACAACGGATGCGGTAAGAGGCCCGAGGTAGGAGATAATGGGAAGAAGGGAGTTCCTAAGGACATGGCGCAAGATGATCTGCAGTTGGCTTAGTCCCTTTATCTTGGCGGTGAGGATGTAGTCCTGCTGGAGGACCTCCGACATGCTCGACCTTGTCATCTTGGCGATGAACACTGTGGGAAGGGTCGCAAGGGACAAGGTCGGTAAAATGGTCTGGCTGAAACTTCCCCACCTCGCAACAGGAAAGAGCTGGAGCTTTAGGGCAAAGAGGTATTGGAAGAAAACGGCCAAGATAAAACTGGGCACTGAAACGCCAAGGACGATCATTAAAGAGATCATGCGGTCAGGCGGACGCCTTCTGAAATACGCTGAAATGCTCCCAAGGAACACCCCCATCAGAAAAGAAAAGCTGAGCGCCTGCAGCCCTAGCTGAAGGGAGACAGGGAAGGTGTCCTTGATGATATCGTTGACGGTCCTTGCCTCGTATTTGAAGGACGGCCCGAGGTCGAAGGTCACTATTCCTTTAAGGTAGCGGGCATATTGCTCATACCAGGGCCTGTCAAGGCCATAGTAGTGCTTGAGGCTTTGCATGATCTCTTCGGGGATGGCGTTTTCCTGGGAAAAAGGGTCGCCAGGAATATTTTGAATCAAAAAAAACGTTAACGTGGCGACGAGGAAGAGGGCGATGCAGGAGTATAACAGTCTTTTGCTGAGGTAGGAGATCCACGGTAAGAGTTTTTTTTGCATAGGGTCCAAAGGAGCGTTAAAGGAAAATATAGCAGACAGGAAAATCTTGCGGTAGCCTTTTAAGAGAAAAAAAACTATCCTTTTTAATCAATTCATTAAGGAACGTTTATGTTTAATACACTTAAAACAGGCAATAAGATCCATTTTACAAGCCTTGGCTGCTCAAGGAACCTGGTTGACAGCGAAGTCATGCTTGGGATTTTACTGCAGGCAGGTTATGAAGTCACTGAAGACCTAAAAGATGCCGATTTTCTTGTTGTCAACACCTGCGGGTTTCTTGCTGAGTCCCGAAAAGAATCATGCATGACAATAGAAGGCCTCCTCGAGCAGAAGAAGAAGTCGGGGAAATTGATTGTGACAGGCTGCATGGTGCAGAAGCATAGCGGCGAGATCAAAGAAAAATATCCTGAAGTCCATTACTTTTTGGGCTCTGGCGACGTCGAAAAGATCCTTGAAGCAGTCCAAGCCCCAAGTCCTGGTGAGGAGATCACGACAGCTAGGAGCTACTTGCAGGTTGCAGAGGTCCCAAGGAAAACGTCGACACCAAAGCACTTTGCCTATCTAAAAATTGCAGAAGGTTGCGCCAAGAAATGCTCGTTTTGCATCATCCCCGATATCAAAGGGCCCTTGAAGAGCAAAACGCATGAACAGGTGGTCAAAGAGTTCCGCTCTTTGCTCTCCCAAGGGGTGAAAGAGGTGATCCTCATAGCGCAAGACCTTGGCGACTTTGGCAAAGAGCGCAAAGAAAAGGAAGGCCTTGAAAACCTCATGGAAGAGATGCTCAAAGTAGAGGGGGACTATTGGATCAGGCTCCTTTATCTCTATCCTGATGAGATCACAGACCGGATGATCCAGATCATGCAAAAAGATCCAAGGATCTGCAGATACCTCGACATGCCGATCCAGCACATCAATACTCGGGTCCTCAGGTCCATGCGCAGAAAGACGTCAGGCGAAGAGATCAAGGCGACGATCCAGAAGCTCAGAGAAAAACTTCCCGACATCGTGATCAGGACGAGCCTGATGGTGGGATTCCCTGGAGAGACTGATGAGGAGTTCGAAGAACTCGTCCGTTTTGTCAAAGAATATCATTTAGACAATGTGGGTATTTTCACCTATTCCAAAGAAGAGGGCTCCCATTCCGCTTCTTTGCCAGGCCATGTGAGCGAAGAGGTTAAAAAAGCGCGTTTTGACAAATTGGCCGCATCGCAGAAGAAATCGGTCGCAAAAAGCAATAAAAAATATCTCGGCAAGAAGCTCTCTGTTGTTATCGAAGGGTATCATCCCGAGACAGAATTGTTAATGGTCGGGCGTTTTTATGGCCAGTGCCCTGAAATCGACGGTAGCGTCATCATCAACGATGCCCGCCATGTCGACAGTTTTGGAAAGAGGTACCAAGTTGAGATCACCGATATAGCAGGCTATGATCTCATCGGACGGGTCCTTCCTCCAAAAAAAGAAAAAAGCAGCATGCAAAAGCTCGCAGTCCATGGATAGGGCAGTTAGGCTAAAGCCTGGAAAAGAAAAATCGCTCCTCCAGCGCCATCCCTGGATCTTCTCGGGGGCTGTCGCCACATTCCCCGATTTTGAAAATGGGGATGTCCTTCCCGTCTGCTCCTCAAAAGGCGAATATCTTGCGACGGCCTATTTTCATCATCAGACCAGCATTGCAGGGCGCATCCTTTCTTTTGCAAAAGAAGAGGTTAATGAAGTTATCAAAGATCGGATCGCGCAAGCTCTAAAGGTCCGAAAAAAGCTGTTTGACCCTTCCCTGACCAATGCTTTCCGACTGGTCAATGCGGAAGGAGACGGCCTTCCCGGCCTTGTTGTCGATGTCTATGACAGGACCATAGTCGTTCAGGTCTCCACATGCGGCATGGAGAAGTTGAAGCCCGTGATCGTCGATTCTCTAATCAGTCTTCTAAAACCCCTTACGATCTATGAAAAAAGCACCTCCTCCTCAAGAGAAAGGGAAGGACTGCCTCCTCTTGAAGGCGTTCTTTATGGAAAGAAGGAAGATGAGGTCGTCATTATTGAAAATGGGGTCCGCTTCCTTGTCCCTATATCGAGCGGACAGAAAACAGGTTTTTTCTTCGATCAAAGGGAAAATAGGCGACTTGTCCAAAATTATTGTGAGGGAAAAAAAGTCTTGAACTGTTTTTCCTACACAGGCGGTTTTTCCCTTTATGCTCTCCAAGGCGGCGCGGAGCATGTAGCAAGCGTAGACGTCTCAAAGACAGCCCTTGCATTTGCAAGAAAAAGCTCGGCCCTCAATGGTCTTTCAGATGAGAAACATTCGTATGTAGAAGAGGACGTTTTTTCTTTTCTGCGAAAATCTCCCCTGGCTTATGACTTTGTGGTGTTGGACCCTCCCGCTTTTGCTA
>JASHWM010000224.1 GCA_030044075.1 Candidatus Rhabdochlamydia sp.
AAAACCACGAGCTGCTCCTCAACTTCGGCGGCCATGATTTTGCAGCAGGGCTTACGATCCTTGAAGAGAACATCCCGGCAATGAAGTCAAAATTCATTCAGGCTGCGAACGCTCAATTGAAAGAGCAGGATATCGTATCAAAACTCTATCTTGATGCACAAGTCAGCTTTGGAGATCTCACCTTTGACTTTATGGAATCCTTAAGTCTTTTGGAACCTTTTGGAAATGAGAACCCTCCTCCGATCCTTTATTGCGATGCAAAACAGGCCTGGCCTCCCAAAATCGTTGGAAAGACGCACTTAAAAATGTACCTGGAACAACAAGACCGCCTCCTCGAAGGGATTGGTTTTGGAATGGCAGAGAGCAGGACGCAGCTTTGCAAAAAAAATACTGTTCTGCATATTGCATTCTCTCCCCACATCAACAATTTTCTCAATAAATCAAGCATTCAACTGCAAATCAGGGATTTTAAGATTGTCGGCGATGCACGTTGAAGGAGCGATCGAGTCCACAGCTTTTGGCGGTCAGGGAATTCTAAAAAAAGACGGCCTTGTCATCTTTGTTCCCTATACAGTGCAAGGCGACAGGGTTGTAGCAGAAATTACAAAGACCAAAAAGAACTATGCTTTTGGCAAACTCCTCTCCGTCATTTCCAAAAGCCCTTTCAGGACAAGCCCTCCTTGCGCATATTTTGGGACCTGCGGAGGATGCACACTGCAACATATCGAGTATCCGACCCAGCTTGCAATTAAAAAAAAATTTGTTGTCGATGCCTTAGAAAGGATCGCCAAAGTGCCATGCACAGTAGAAGACGCCCTCCCTGCAAAAAGCATCTGGGGCTACCGCCGCCACATTACGATGTCCCTTGAACCCAGGGCCCGCGGATTTGAGGCAAGCTTCTTCTCCCCGATCACCATGTCCTCACTTGGCATTGATAAATGCCTGATCTTTGAAAGAAATGATGAGGGAGCCCTTCAGAAGCTTCAGACCGCCCTTCAAAAATTAGATCATGGCAATATAAAAAAGGGGTCTGTGAAGTTCGTCCGGTCGGCTTCTTCTCAGCTCATCTGTGTATTTGTCTTTGATGAGGGCCTCCCTTCCAACTACAAGGAATTTACAAAGGAGCTGCTTTCCACGAGGCTTTGTGAAGGGGTGATCTGGAAAGAGAAGAATAACGTGGAGCCCTATGGCAAAATCGACACCTATTTTCAGATCGGCGAACTGAAGTTTGAATTTTCCCCTTTAGGGTTTGTACAAAACCATCCCGAGCAAAGCGTGAATATCTACTTAAAGCTCTGCGAAATGGTCAATAAGGCAGATGTAAGGGTAATCGATGTGTACTGTGGAATAGGGGTTTCTTCCCTGCTCTTAGCGAAAAAAGGACTAGAGGTCGTCGGGATCGAACAATCGGAAGAAAGCATCCTAATGGCCAAAAAGAACATGGAAAGAAACCAGGTGGCTAATGTGAGATTTATCTGCGGGAGCGCAGAAAATCTCATTGGAAGCTATTTGACAGGCGAAAAAGAAACTGTGCTAATACTGAATCCACCAAGAAATGGACTATCGAAAGAAGTAATAAGAAAAATAGTATCAGGCCGGCCTAAAGAAATAATTTACATCTCATGCCAGCCATCAACTTTAGCTCGGGACATTGGAGAACTGGTTGCAGCAGGATACGACGTAAAGTTATGCCAACCTTACGACATGTTTCCGCAAACAACTCATATCGAAACAATCCTGCAGCTTTCTAGAAGCGAATTACATCGCTTCAGTTGATTGAGCAGGCTTTTTGTTTAGATAGTTTTCTCTGTAGCTATTGATATCATTCACATGAATGACCCAAGCAGCGCCTTTTCTAAAAGCTTTTAAAAGACCAATGCGAGTTGCGTAATAGATTTTCTGTGCAGGAACACCTAAAACCTTTGCAGCTTGATTGACAGAATAAAAACCCTTTTTGTTATCAAACAAAAGCTCGCCTTCATAGAGGGACTTTGTTCTTGAGTATTTTTGTTGTCTATAAGCTTCTAGATCTTCAAGGCTAATTGTCCAGCGTGTGCTGTCTTTAAAAGCTTTAAGCTTCTTTTGCTTAATTGCAACATAGATCGCTTGTCTTGTGACATTATTGATCTTTGCTGCCTCTGTAATAGACACAAGCTTATTATTAGGATGAGAAGAGCCGTTTTCAGCGACTTTCTCTTGGCTATAATTAAAGTTCTCCATTATTTATTATCTCCCGTTGCAATACCTATTCGGTATAAAGTTTTTTTTATTTATTTTTTCTCTATTAATTTTATTATTCTTACAACTTTTTCGCTAATAGAGAGGTGATTATTCCATAGTAAACAATTGAAATCAAGTGTTTTTTAGGAAACTAAGCAAAATATTATCGGATTTTAATAGCATTAAAGACTTAAGATCCTATATTCTAAGATAAAAAGTACAAAAAAGTCTATAGAGACCGCCAAGAAAAGGACCACGAAAATGAGATTATTCCTCCTCCTTATACTCTTTTTTTCAGCCATTGTTGAGGCAAAACCCCCAACCCTGACCCCCAAAGACACCAAAACAAAAATTGAAGAAATCCTAAAGGCCCATGTCTCTTACCAAAAATTGACCCCTGAGCTAATGGCAAGGGCTCTAGAGAACTACCTAGACGAGCTAGACGCCTCTAAAACCTATTTCTTGCACGGTGAGGTGTCCGTCTGGCTTGAGCCAAGTGAAACCTTTCTAAATGAGCTAGTTAAGGCGGTCAATAAAGAAGACTTCCAGGCTTTCGAGCAAATCCACGAGAGAATAAAGCCCGCTATTGAAAGAAGAACGGTCCTAGACAATAAAATTGACCTTGCCAATCTGCCAAAAAATGTACAATCTTCTGAGTTTAAGCATCTTAAATGGTGTCAAACCGAGGATGAGCTCCTGGAGAGGATCACAAGGATCAAAGCCCTTCAAATTGATACTGCGACCAAGCTTAGCTCCCAAGAGGTCGACCTATTCCTAGAAAGGCTGCAAAAAAGGAAGATAAGAAGAGAGGAAGAGATCTATCCCCAGGCCAATGATGCAAGACGGCAAACAATCCTTTCCTTTGCCCTAAAATCGGTCAGCTCTGCGCTAGACTCTCAAACTCATTACTTTACGCCTTCTGAGGCCAACCAGTTCATGCAGCAGATGCAGCAAAAGCTCTATGGGATCGGCGCCCAGCTCCGAGATGATCTCAACGGCCTTTCCATCATCAAGCTTATAGAAGGAGGGCCTGCGATCGTCAGCGGTAAAATACGTGTCGGCGACCGAATTATCAGCGTGAACCAGCAGCCGATAATTGGAATGGACATCACTGAAGCAGTTGAGATGATCCGAGGTGAAGAAGGAACTCCTGTGAACTTAACGATATTACGTGAGAACTATGTAGGGGATGTCAAGCAACAGGAAAAACTCGATATCGAGATCATCCGAGGAGAAGTGATCCTCACTGAAAGCCGGTATGCCATTTCATATGAGCCTTATGGAGATGGCGTGATCGCACACCTTTCTCTTTACTCCTTCTACCAAGATGAACATGGATCTTCTCAATCAGATCTTGAAAAGGCATTAGAGAAGCTCAAGGAAGAGCGCAAGGTCAATGGGGTCATCTTAGATTTGCGCAATAATGGCGGCGGGCTCCTTCCCCAGGCGGTGGCCGTCTGCAGTTTGTTTATCAAAAAAGGGATTGTGGTCTCCATTAAAGATAATAGCGGAAAGACCATGCACCTTCGCAACGTCGAGGATAAATTGACATGGGACGGTCCCCTCATCGTTTTGACCAGCCGCTTTAGTGCTTCAGCTTCCGAAATTGTTGCCCAAACGCTGCAGGACTATGGCCGCGCCCTGATTGTTGGCGACCAAAAAACATTTGGCAAAGGGACCTTTCAAACTTTTACTCTCGATGCGAACAACAATGGCAAGGTCAACCCCAAAGGGGAATACAAGGTGACAAGAGGAAGATATTACACAGTTTCAGGGAAAAGCCCGCAGCTCATTGGTGTAACAGCAGATATTGCTGTGCCTGGCGTCTATTCTCTTCTGGAACTTGGTGAAGAATATTCAAAGTTTCCGGTTTCTTCAGACCAGATCCCAGCAAATTTCGAGGACGACCTCTCTGACATCCCTCCCCTGCACCGCAGCTATTTCAAGCACTACTATAAAAACGGGATCCAGCCGATCTTGTCATACTATAAGCCCTATATCGACACTCTCAAGGCCAATTCCCAGTCGCGCATTGAGCAGAACAAAAACTATCAAAATTTTTTAAAAGAGATCGAAAAGCAAGATTACAATTCTGAGACGATCGAGTTTTTTGGACAGTCAGACCTGCAGTTGATTGAAACTTTTAATATTATGAAAGACTTGCTCATGCTCGAGCAACAAGACGCTTTTTACCAAAAGGCAGCAGGGGGATAGGTGGTGATTTTTGACTTGCATTCAACAGAAAATCATGAAAAAATATCACGCATTTAACTACTGATGTGAGCCCTATGTCTGTCCGAGTCCGTATTGCCCCTTCTCCTACTGGGGATCCCCATGTAGGGACCGCCTATATTGCTCTTTTTAATATGATCTTTGCCAGACATTTTGGCGGTACGTTCATCCTAAGGATCGAAGATACCGACCGTACAAGGTCCCGCACAGAATATGAACTGAATATCTACAAAGCTTTGAGCTGGGCAGGAATCAAGTGGGATGAAGGACCAGATGTCGGGGGGCCTTTCGGGCCTTATCGCCAATCGGAAAGAACGTCCATTTATCAAGAATATTGCCAAAAGCTTCTCGATAGCGACAAAGCATATAAGTGTTTTGCAACACCCGACGAACTTGCTGAGATGCGCGAAGTAAGTAAAAAACTTGGACTAAAAATAGGGTACGATAGGCGATATCGCAATCTCTCAAAAGAAGAAGTCGTACAGAGGATCAAGGACGGGCAGTCCTATGTCATCCGTCTAAAAGTCCCCCTCTCTGGCGAATGTGTATATGAAGATGGAATCAAAGGACGGATCACATGTCCTTGGGCCGATATCGATGACCAAATTTTGCTGAAGTCTGATGGATTCCCCACATATCATTTAGCAAACGTCGTCGACGACCATCTGATGGGCATCTCTCATGTCATCCGAGGAGATGAATGGATGAGCTCCACACCCAAGCACATCCTTTTATATGAAAGCTTTGGTTGGAAGCCGCCTGTGTATATGCATATGCCTTTGCTCCTTGGAAAAGATGGTAAAAAACTGTCCAAACGAAAAAATCCAACTTCCATTTTTTATTACAGAGACAGCGGCTATCTCCCCGAGGCCTTGCTCAACTTCCTGACATTAATGGGATACAGCATGCCAGGCGACAAAGAGATTTATTCTCTTGATGAGATCACGCAAGCCTTCGATGCAAAAAGAATTGGGACCTCCGGCGCATTTTTCGACGTACAAAAACTTGAGTGGATCAACCAGCAATATCTCATCAATTTAATTCCGGAGTCGACGCTTTGGGACAGGCTTAGGACATGGCAGTTCAATGACGAATTTATGCAAAAGCTTATGCCCCTTTGCCATACGAGGATTAAGACGTTCGGCGATTTCATGGAACTTTGCAGCTTTTTCTTCATCAATCATATTCCTTATACAGAAGAGATCCTCTGTCCCAATAAACTGACCAAAGACCAAGCAGCTTTTGTATTACAAACGATCATTTGGAGCCTTGACGAGCAAGAAGACTGGGGAAGGGATGCTGTAGAAAAAGCTTCGAAAGATGTTGCAGAGGCTTTTGGTATCAATCACAAAAAAGCAATTATCCCCATATTATTTGGATCGATCACCGGGAAACATTTTGGGCCACCCTTATATGACTCAATTGAACTGCTCGGGAAAGATAGGACAAGGGCCCGCTTTCTTAAAGCGATAGAATTTTTGGGCGGGATATCAAATAAAAAAATGGATGCCCTTACAGATGCATGGGCAACGAAGCGATGTGCTGAACTTTTAACAAGCTAGCGCAGTTCCTCATTGGACAGCTGTTCATCATGGGAAATAACATAGCCTCTTTGATAAGCAGCACTGCTACAGCTAGTTAAAACAAAGGCCAGTAAAAAGAGAAGTATTACTCTCATATAAACCACACTTTTTAATCTTTTTTTACTATTTTTTTAATCACTTTGTCTATAATATTTTATAAAATGATAATTTTTTAATTATGTTATATAACAAAGCCCAACCATTTCTTTCGCGCATCAAAGAAAGGTCCCTGTTAAATAAGCAAGGATCTTCAAAACAGACTTATCATATTGTTTTGGATATTGCTGATTCCGGGATTCAGTTTGATGTAGGGGATTCTATCGCCGTCCTCCCACAAAACGATCCGGTGATTGTAAAAGACTTTTTATCAGCGCTTCAGGCCAATGGTGAAGAAAAGATTTGCGATCGACGTTCGGGAGAAACACTTTCGCTGCAGCATTTCTTAAGCCATAAAACAAACCTGGCCCGGGTGAACTCTTCTTTGCTCGAGCAGATTTGCACCAGGTGTCCTGACGAAGAACTCTCGGATCTATTGCAAAAGGAAAATCGCTCGCAGCTTTCCGAGTATCTCAAACAGCAAGACCTGCTTGAACTACTAAAAAAATATCAGGATATCGGGATCTCACTGGATAGTTTTTGCGCATCGGTAAGCCCCTTGCTGCCCCGGTTTTATTCGATCGCCTCTTCTCAAAACACACACCCTAGTGAAATCCATCTCACGGTCGCCCTGTTCACATTTACTGAACAAGGAGAGAAAAAATTCGGCGTGGCCAGCCATTTTTTATGCAACGTGGCAGAAAAAGACAACCATCCTATTCCGATCTACATCCAAAAAAGCCATGGGTTTACACTCCCTTCGGATGACTCCCTGCCCATTATTATGATTGGGCCAGGAACAGGGATCGCTCCTTTCAGAGCATTTTTACAAGAAAGGATGCACAGGAATGCCCAAGGAAAAAACTGGTTATTTTTTGGTGAACGAAACAAGTCGTTTGATTTTTTCTATGAAGATTTTTGGCAGGGCCTTGAGCAAAAAAACATCCTTCAGTTCACTCCAGCTTTTTCAAGAGACCAGGATAAAAAAGTCTACGTCCAACATAAAATGTACGAAGAAAAAAAACAGATCTGGTCATGGATCCAGGAAGGCGCTGTGATCTATGTATGCGGAGATGCAAGCCGAATGGCAAAAGATGTTGAAGCAACATTGCAAACGATTATCAAAGAAGAATCAGGATGTAGTGAAGAAGACAGCCGATTGTTTATAAAAAACCTTCGATCCCAGAAACGATATCTCCTCGATGTATATTAATTTGAACCGGAAAAAAACTTATGACAACCACCCAACCAAGCCCCTTTACCCCATTTCAACCAAGACAACTTTTTCCTGACCTTTCAATTGGCGAGTGCGAGGTAATGGCAACTTCGGTGACCAATATGGTCTTCAAATCGGAGCTCTTTTATAACAAATACTACAAAGACCTTCCCGATGCAAAACAGCTTCAATATGCAAGCTCTTATGCCAAGACGCATCTTGAACTGCTGGGCAAACGCATAGATGGGAAGCTCGATCTAAAAAAACTTGACCCGATGCTCTTTACCTTGCAAACACAGGGAGTTGCTCATAAAGACCTCTCGACCATCGCCACCTTTTATGGCTATGCGATGAAGCGGGAAGGGATCATTGTGACGTTTGAGCCTCTTTAATGCTCGATTGTGGTGATGATGCAGAAGCACTGCAGGCCATCGCCACATCCAAAGTCTGTGAGACCATCTCCAGAAGTTGATGTAATCCCTACTTGGCTAACATCAATCCCCATTACCGAAGCGATGTTTTGCCGCATTTCCAAATTGCGAGGTTCGAAGCGGGGTTTTTTTCCTTCGATGGTCAATGCAACATGTTCGATCTTTTGATTTTTTAATGTCTCGAGCGCCTTCTCCAAATATACCTGGCTATCGGTAATCCCATCTTTATGGCACAAATCGATCGCTATGTCCCCTAGGATCGATACTCCTGTAACAGAAGTGATCGCATTGCAGATTGCATGAAAGACGACATCCCCGTCCGAATCTGCAGCAAGGCCCGGCACATCCTCAAAAATGATCCCTCCGATCACACAGGGTTTTGAAGAATCTGTAGGTAAAAACCGATGGCTGTCCTGTCCTATCCCTGTTCGAATCCTTGGGAACCTTCTCTCCGATGAGCTCATATTTGCCTTTTGTTCATTTTATCAGGGAAGTTTATTGCATTGATTCAAATTTCGCAACTATATCTTAATAAATTTATATTAAGCACTTTAAGATGTGCTCTTAAGAAAGAGGGGAAAGCCAGAATTAAATGTGTTCAGTTTAATTTAAACTGTTGATTATAAATAGATAATGCATAAAAACTGCCAAATTGCAAACAATTAAAAAATTTGATATAATGTTACTAATAAATTAATGAAATTTCGGATTTTAAGTATACTTTCTGAAATTAACTGAAAATCGAGCATAAAACTTTGCAAATACAAATCAAGGACAAGAAATGAATTTGTGTAATCAGATCAACAACTTTTGCGGACAACTCAATCAGTATGTCCCCTTGATATTAGCTGGGTCAGCTACATTATTTCGGTGCGCGCAAAATATCTCTGAATGGATGACGGTCAAACACCTTTCCAATCCTGATCAAGATATACAAAAAATATTCCAGGAAATCGTATGTGAATGTGGACTTGATGAAACTGGCTTTATTTGCAAAATTTATGATGGATATGACACACCAGCTAGAGCCATAGGGTATTACGTCGTTGCAATCAGCCAAGGTACGGCGGATCAATTAAAAGACACCAATCAAAAACTTGTAGCGCGAGAGATTATTAAACATGAATTAGGACATTTAGTGCATAAAGATTTACCGCTCCGGGTCTTATCAAGCGCTGCCGCGACAGGAATCCTCTTTGGATTAAGCAAGATTAGCCAACATTACATGCCGAAGCCTCACAGTTCCCTTGGAGCCCTTGCATTTGCAGTTGGAGCATTGTTTGCTACATATGTTCAATTACGATTCATGTGGAATGGACAAATTTTCGCATTGAATTTAGAGGAAAAGCGTGCAGATGCCTTTGCAATCCAGCATTCTTCAAATCCCGAAGAATTACTTGCTATGGCAGATTATTTTTCTAATCGATTTGAAAGTCATGTTGAGAAATTGACGATTTTACAAATCGGAGGACAAAGAATAAGTGATTTATACGAGCAGAGAAAAGATAAGAGTCAAAGCATGCGAGATTGGGCAATAGAAAACCGTCATACCCCCTACGTAGCTGGAGAATCTCGAGTACACCCAAACTTATATGATAGATCAATGACTTTCAGACTTAGTGCTGAGCAATTAAAAAAAAATAAGCTATCTGACGAAATTAATTTAATCAAACGCAGCTAATCATATGACAATAAATTATCTAGAAATCCCCGGAGAGGTCCCCCCTCACTATTCGGTTCGAATCAAAGAGGCTAT
>JASHWM010000225.1 GCA_030044075.1 Candidatus Rhabdochlamydia sp.
AAGCAAAAGAGCAAAAAGGAAAAAATCCAGAAAACGCTCACACTGCCAAAAACAAAGCAGCCCGACCTGTTTGAAAAAGAGGTCATCGAGCTCCTCAAGAAAAGTTTTTAGGGAAAAGGCTACATCCCGATATTGCGGTGGTATGCGCCCTTGACGTGGTGCGCCTGCATCGATCTTGCAACTTTGATAATTTGTACGCCTTTTTCAATATGGTCGGGCATGTAATTATCAAAAACCAGCTCGGAGCTTTTCCTTGTTTTCACACCTCCGTAGTTCAGCGGAAGGTCTGAGATGAGCAATAGGGCGCCCAAGGTGAACTTTCTTTTATAGCTTGCTGCAAACAGTGTTGCACATTCCATTTCGATCCCTTGCGCTTTTGTGCTTTTGAGCATGTTCTTGAATGTTTCGTTGAACTCCCAAAAACGCATGTTCGTCGTATAGGTAATGCCAATATGGTATTGCGTTCTATGCTGCTCCAAAACTTCTGTGACGGCCTTCTGCATCAGGAAATTGGAAAGTGCCGGCACTTCGGGAGGAAAATAGAAGTCGGAGGTGCCCTCTCCCCGTATGCTTGCGATCGGCACAAGATATTCGCCTACCTGGTAACGCCTGCGAAGACCTCCGCACATCCCAAGGAGCAAACTCGCCTTGATAGGGAGAAAAGAGCATAGATCGACAACGAGGGCTGCTGCCGGCGACCCTATCTTAAAGTCCAGGATGGAAATTTGATCTTTGGGATCGTGCGCCACCTTGAACATCGATCCTTCCTTTACCTTGACCTGCCTTGAATTGGCAAAGTAGTCGACATATCTGGGGAAATTCGTAAGAAGGAGGTTCGATTGGAATTCTGAGGCGGACGAGCCGCTATAGCGCTCCAGGGTCTCTCTTGCAAATTCATCTTCTCTGATTTCCGGATACACAGGACACCTTCCTTGCTAACTGCCGATTCTAGAGAAAAATGATTTTCCCACAAGGTGTAATTAAAAAATAAAATTCATTGATAAAAAAATATTTAGCCTGAAAAAATGATTACACAATTTTTACATTACCTTAACTAATTTTTAGGAAAACACTATGGCAACAAAGGCAGTAGAGCTAAGACCCGTAAATAACGGAAATGGCGCAAGTGGCAGCGCCGATCAAGCACACCCGCAAGCAAAATCAAGATCTTGCTGCGGCGACAGCTACTCTCTTTGCGGACGGATCCAAGACATTAGCCTTGGAGTCGTTGATGCAGGGCTGTACGTCGGATTCTTCTATTCGATTGCACAGCAGGTGCTGTTAAACAGCTCTGTGGTCCCCCAGATCATCCTGTTTGGCGCAGGCGCAGGAGGTCTTACAGTTGCGCAAATCCTCGTATGCAGATACCGTGCAAGGGCAAATCTTCACGATGTTGTCGATGAGGAAAAAGCGATCGAGGGGCACCTAGAAACTACAGTAGCCACTGTTACGGCCGATACAAAAGAACTAGATGGATTGAAGACAAAGCTTGGCGAAACTGAAAAAGCTTTAGCAGATAAAATAGCAGAACTTGAAGCTGCAAAAAAACAGTTTGAAACAGACCTTGGCAAACTTCAAGAACAGATCGACGCATTATCGGGAGAAAAGGCTACGCTCACTCAAAGTGTTTCAAGTTTGGGAGACAGGATTAAAGAACTAGATGGAGCAAATGGCACACTTGCAACAGAGGCCGAGAAACGAGAGGAGCTTATCCAGCAGCAAACAGAGACAATTCAAAGTTTGGAGGCAGTGAATACAAAACTGGAAGCCGCTAAAAAAGAGCTGGAAGGCAAAATCGCACAGATGCAGCAGTCCATTGATAGCTTTGGAAAAGTTGTCGCCAGTTTTACCGACCAGAACGCAGCCCTTAAAGAGATGCTCGGGAAGATGGACATCCAGACAGAGCATCTGGAAGAAGAGGATAAATCACTTCAAGGCTCCGCCAAGGGATTTGAAGAATCTACTGTGAACCTCACGCGCTCTTTTGACCAAAACCTCAAGGACCTCCAAACAAAAATGGAAAAAGCCCGCGATTTTAGCAACAACATGATGATAAAGCTGACAGAGAAGCTCAAAGAATACGAAAATGAACTTGAGACACTGAAAAAACTTGTGGATTCTTTAAAACAAAGCGGCGCTGAAATGGGAGAGCAGCAAAAACAACTTGAAGCAATTCTGCAGCAAAAATCGGCAGCGACAGAACAGCTTAGAACTGCAGAACAGCAGCTTGAGGGGATCAACGCTCAAATTGCTGCTGCGCAAAGCCGGGTTTCTGATGACACAACTCGTTTAGGAGGTATCTCTGATTCAATAAGGCATGACGGAGATGAATTAAAACACACTGAACAGGGCTTTGAAGAGGTAACAGGAAGGCTTGCAAATTTGATGCAAAGGGCCAATACCCTGCGAGATAAGACAGGAGGTGCAGGCAATGTTGCAGGAGGAACACATATGGATGATCAAACGGGAGAAAAAAAATGATCTCTGTTGGAAATTCATCAGTGATGCAGCTGCAGCAATACCCTCAAGTGAACGATTGCTATCAGGACAATCTGCAAGATGAACCACGATACAGCCTTCTTGGAAGGTTGACGCTTGGCTGGCCGAACCTCCTGTTTACAGCAGCAACGATTTTTGCAATTGCAGGGATTGCATACTCCGTATTTATAGGGATGTATATTGCGACAGTCGGCTTTGCAGTCCTTCTTCCGATCACGATCATAGCAAACTATTACCTTTCAGATTACGAGGACCTTACCGAGATCAACGAAACGACAAAGAAGGTCCAGGAGCTCAATGATGAGCTGACCGAGCAGAATGAAGAACTTGAGCAAGCACACGAGGCACTTAAGGCAACAGCGGAGCAGTTGACAAGCGACAATGAAAAACTAGAGGACAGCACTAAAAAACTTGAAAAGGACAATCAAACTTTCCGGGACAAAAACCAGGAGCTGAAAAGGCAGGTGCGCGAACTTCAAAAACAAGTGCAAAGCTTTCATCGAGAAAATACTAAGCTCACAGCTTCTATTGAAAAAACAAACAAGCTGGTGCAACAATTGCAACTGCAATCGACTGCCATGCAACATCAGAATGAGGAGCTGGCAACGCAGGTCAAAAAGCTTTCTGATGAAAAAGCAGCCCTTCAAAAACTTGCTGACCTCCTTCAGGATAAAGTCAACCATCTTGACGACTACATCAAAAGGATCAAGCAGGAAACAGCCGAACTGGCAAAGGCCCATCTTGCAATGGGAGAGCACCTCAAAGTCGAGGGAGGTCAAGTCGATGAACTTGGAAAGACAGTCGCAGCCCTTGCCGGGGAAGACACCAAGCTAAAAGATGCCACAGAAAACCTGGACCATGTTTTTGGTGAAGATATGCAGCAGTTTGTGCAGATGCTCAAAAAAACACAAGGAGCATCCGAGCAGATATTCACGCAAGTGAGCGGACGATGCGAACAGCTTGAACATGACCTTGGTGATCTAAGAGGTTCTGTTGGACAACTTGAAGACGTAGAGAAAAAGCGCTTGGCTACAGCAGCGCTTATCAAATCTCTTGAAAACAGCAGGATGATCATAAGAAAGCAGCTGATCGTTGTCGGTGCAAACCTTCTGGGTACGCAGGAAAAACTTGAGAAGACATCAGCTGACCTCGATGCCAAAGCAAAAGAGCTAGCTGACGTTGAAGGCACTCTTGGAGATACCACCACAAAACTGACCCAAGAAAGAGAGCAGCTGGCAGAACTTTTAAAGCAGTACCAAGCTTTTGAAAAGCAATTCGAAGCCGAGATCGTGGCCGCTGAGGAGCAAAAAAGTAAAACATTTGTTGACGAGGGAACCCAGACCGAGGCTACCGAATGAGGCGATAACTAAATTTTTTATACGCACATCCTGGGCAAAAACAGCTTGCAATCTATATCACAATAGATAAAAATTGCCTCTTTTGAATGTAGATTTAGGATATAAAATGGCTCAAGTTAGTACGAATGAATTTAAAGTTGGAATGAAAGTTGAATCTGAGGGCGAACCTTTTACCATTGTTTCAAACGAATTTGTAAAACCCGGCAAAGGACAGCCTTTTAATCGCGTTAAATTGAAACATTTACTTACCGGAAGAGTCGTAGAAAGAACTTTTAAATCGGGCGAAAAACTCGAATTGGCCGACGTCGAAGAAAACCGGCTGAGGCTCCTCTACCAAGAAGCGGACGGCGCTGTATTTATGGACGACAACACCTTTGAACAGACCACGGTCCCAATGGACATCATCGGGGACAATCGCCAGTGGCTGATGGAAGAGGTCGTCTACCAGATCGTATTCTATAAAGGAGAGCCGATCGACGTTGCACCTCCCACATTTATGGAGATGAAGATCACCGAGACCGCGCCTGGCGTCAGAGGCGATACCGCGTCTGGCAGAGTGCTTAAGCCTGCGACAACAGAGACGGGAGCGAAGATCCAGGTCCCCATCTTCGTGGAAGAGGGTGAAAAAGTGAAGGTTGACACACGGACGGGAGAATATGTCTCTAGGGTCTAGGATTGCTATATTACAGGACAGGGCTGCGATGCTCCATAAAGCGCGATCCTTTTTTGCAGAAAGGGGGATCTTAGAGGTGGACACTCCGGCATTAAGCCAGGCAGCTCCTGTCGACCTCCATATCGATGTCATGTCTGTTGTCTTGAAAAATGGAGAAAAACGGTACCTGCACACTTCTCCAGAATACCGGATGAAGCGACTTCTGTCCGAGGGGATGGAGCACATCTATCAAATCTCGAACGTCTTTCGCGAAGGAGAATGCAGCGATCTGCACAATCCCGAATTTTGTATGGTGGAGTGGTACGAATCCAAAATAGATTTTAAAGATTTTATTCGCAGCACTGTTGACTTTATCTGTCTGTTTTTAGGGGATGTTCCTTTTTCGATGAAAACGTACCGGGACATTTTTTTAGACTATTTAGGGATCGACTATGTTGCTGCAACGACCTCTGATATCGTCCAAGTGTGTAAAAAACATCATCTCTCCCATAAAGAAATGGAAAGTTGGGATAAAGACACGCTCTTGCAATTTGCGATGAGCTTCTTGATCGAGCCAAAATTGGGAAGGGAAGAACTGACCGTCGTGATGCACTATCCTTCCACTCAAGCAGCCCTTGCAAAGACACACATCATCGGCGACGAGATGGTAGCAGAGCGGTACGAGATTTATTATGAAGGGATTGAACTGTGCAATGGCTATCACGAACTTGCAGACAGCAAAGAACAGCATGAGCGCCTTGCCGAGCAAAACGTTTTTAGGCTTCAAAATGGAAAAGATGAGCTCCCGATCGATGAGAGGTTTATTGCCGCTCTTGCGCAAAACTTTCCAGACTGTTGCGGGGTAGCTGTTGGCTTTGACAGGCTCATGCTCCTTCGCCACAAGAAAAAATCATTAAAAGATATCCTCCCATTTTATTGGGAAAACACCTAATGGAGACAACAATGAACTATTTTATTCATCCAGCGAGCAAGCTGGAAAAGATCCACCAAGTTCTCGAAGAGACCATAAGATCTTTGCAGGAAGAAGACGAGGAGTTCCTCGACAGCATGCTATCTGATGGCAACTTCCATACCCAAGCAGAACCTCTGATGGTCTACGGGATCGACTAGACCCACTTTTGTACGATGGGGAACCTCCTCCCCACTCGAAAAGCTTTTCTGCTGATCCGCAATCCTGGAGGAGACTGCCTTCTTTTGTATTCTGCCAAATGGATCATCCTGATAATTTTGTGCACGACCTCAGCTGGGACCTTGTATTTTTCAATGATCTCATCTGGCGATAGAAAATCTTCAATATAAGCTTGCAAGACAACATCGACAAGAGCGTAATCAGGGAGCGTATCGGTATCTTTCTGGCCATGCCTTAACTCTGCCGAGGGAGCTTTTTCTATCGTGGACCTGGGGATGATCTCCTTGTCTTTGTTGATCCAGTTGGCAAGGCCATAGACCTGTGTTTTTAAGACGTCCGCGATCACGCTGAGACCACCGCACATATCGCCATATAACGTGCAATAGCCAAGGGCAAGCTCGCTTTTGTTCCCGGTGCTCACAACAAGATAGCCAAGCTTGTTGGAAAGCGCCATGAGGACCATGCCCCGAATGCGGGCCTGGATGTTTTCTTCCGTGACATCCGGCGCCCTTTTTTCAAAGCAAGGCTCAAGAAGGTTTAAAAAACTTTCAAAGGGCCCTTCTATGGAGATCTCTTTCATGGGGATCTGTAGGTTTTTGCAAAGGAGCGCCGCGTCCGTTTTGCTCCCCTCTGAAGAAAAGCGCGAGGGCATGCTGACAGCTAGAATATTCTCTTTGCCAAGGGCTTCTTTAGCAATGCATGCGACAAGGGCTGAATCGATCCCCCCTGAAAGACCAAGGCACGCTTTTGTAAATCCCTGTTTGTGAAAGTAATCTCGCACACCAAGGACAAGGGCGCGGTAGAGATCGCCCCAATGGTCATTGGGAAGGGATGCTTTTTCCTCTTGGTCATCGACCCAAAGCACATCCACTTCAAACCCTTTGGCGAGCCTGGAAAGGTTTCCTGGGGGAGTGACGTACATGCTGTACCCATCGAAGATGAGCTGGTCGTTCGCGCCGACCTGGCAACAAAGGAGCACTGGACATTTGAGGGTCTTTGCAGCTTTTGCGCATACGTTGAAACGCTGCTCGGGTTTTTGGAAATGATAGGGAGACGACGAGATGTTGATCACAAGGTCTGGCTTTTTATCGATCAGTTCATTGATCGGATCGCAAGGGTACCTCGTCCAGCCCACATAACCGGCATGCTGCCACATATCTTCGCAGATGAGCACAGCGACCTTCTTCCCGAAAAATTCCCACGTTTGAAGAGATTTCCCCATCTCAAAATAACGCCTTTCATCAAACACATCGTAAGTAGGAAGAAGCCATTTGTCATGAAAGCCGAGGAGTTTTTGGTCCTGGATGATCGCGGCGCTGTTGTAGATCGGTTTTTCTCCGTCAGAAAGGTTCTTTCTCACTGTGCCGACAATGACGACAATCCCTTGAGATGCCTGCACAATCTTGTCGAGGTAGGAAGGAATTGCATCAATGAATTCCTGGTGGAGCAGGAGGTCCTCTGGCGGATACCCGCAAAGGGCAAGCTCTGGAAAAACAACCATGTCCGCGCTGCCTTTCACCTGTTTGATCACAGCAATAATTTTTTCACAGTTTCCCTTGAGATCGCCAATGATCGGATTAATTTGGGCAGAAGCAATACGCATAAAGACCCGTCATTTTTCCTTTGATTTTTGCTCAGGACCCTCCCAAAGTCAACGATTAAAATTCTCCTGGGGGCCGTCCCGGGCATCTTTTTTGTAAAATCAGTTAATTTACTTTTTCAATAAATAAACAATGAATAAAACCCATTAAATCTTTTTATTATTTCTAAAATCAAAATAAAAAAACAAATCACTCGATCACGAATGGTTTTCTTTATTATTGTTTTTATCTTGACTTCTAATACTTTAGAACGCTATCACATTATCACATTTTTCATTTCAAAAACGTAAAGAACTTTTATGAAGCAGCAACGTGAACATTGGGGCTCTCGCATAGGATTTATCTTGGCAGCAGCCGGATCCGCGATAGGCCTTGGAAGCTTGTGGCGTTTTCCCTATTTGGCAGGTGAAAACGGAGGTGGGGCATTTGTCTTACTGTATGTCATTTTTACATTCCTGATCGCCCTTCCTGTTTTTATTGCAGAACTCGTCATTGGCCGCAATACCCAGCGCAGCGCGGTCTCTGCTTTCTCAGAACTGAGCAACCACTCGATGCATTGGAAACTTCTTGGATGGCTCAACGTGCTCACCACATTTTTGATCCTGTCCTATTACTGTGTTGTTTCTGGTTGGTGCGTGAACTATTCCCTCATGTCGATCAACCATTTCACTCGCGGCAGGACCCCTGACCAGATCCGCGAAATTTTTGATAAGCTCTACATCTCTGCCGACATCAACCTGTTCTGGCTGTTTATATTTATTCTGCTCAACGTTGGTGTGGTCTTAGGCGGAATTCGAAAAGGGATCGAGTATTGGAGCCGCAAGCTGATGCCTGCCCTTTTTGTGATCCTGATCGGACTGTTTTTCATGAGCATGACGATGAGCGGGTTTGGGGATGCCTTCAAATTCCTGTTCTCACCGAATTTTGCAAGTCTAAAGCCCTCCAGCATCCTCGATGCATTGGGCATGGCCTTTTTCACATCGAGCGTCGGCCTTGGAATCATCTTGACATATGGAAGCTATATGAAGCAGTCGGAGGACATTCCCAAAACAGGAATGATCGTCAGCTGCATGACCCTTTTTGTGTCGCTCTTCGGAGCATTGATGATATTCCCCATCATCTTTACTTTTGGCATGCCTCCTGAGGCAGGCCCCGGCCTTGTCTTTAAGACGCTGCCCGTACTTTTTAATAAAATGCCTGGGACCCTTGTAGTCTCAACGGTATTTTTCATCCTCCTTCTGTTTACAGCTCTTACTTCAACGATCTCTTTATTTGAGGTTGTGATCGCCAACCTGATGGAGCTCTTTTCCTGGTCTCGCCTAAAAGCAGTGCTTTTTGCAGCAAGCGGCGTATTTATTTTCGGGATCCCGAGCGCTATTTCAGGATCAGGCGCAATGTTCAAGAACTGGGCGGCCCTTTATGGGAAGGACTACTTTGACACGATCAACTATGTCACAGGAAGCTGGATGCTACCGCTCGCTGCTTTCTTTACGACCCTGTTTGTCGGTTGGTTCCTCGATAAAAAGATCTCTTCCGATGAGTTTTTGAAGGGGACCACTTTCGGGAAGCTGCTCCATATATGGTTTTTCCTTATCAAGTGGCTGGCCCCTATTGCGATCTTACTTGTGATCCTTCAAGAGAGCGGCATCATTGATGCCAACCTCATCGTCCAGTATTGTCATTTTGGCTGTGAATAAGGAGAATAGCTATGGTACAGGGAACATTAAAGATTCATACAGAGAACCTTCTTCCGATCATCAAAAAGTGGCTTTATTCCGACAAGGAGATCTTTCTTCGGGAGCTTGTCTCCAATGCCTGCGATGCGATCTATAAAACAAAGGTCTTAAGCGACCACAAAGAGGTGGAGCTCCAGGGAGATGATTTCAGGATCGATGTCGACATCGATCCTGAAAAAAGAATGCTGACCATTTCTGATACGGGCATCGGCATGAGCTTAGAAGAAGTGGAAAAATATATTGCGCAAGTCGCTTTTTCAGGCGCTGAGGAATTTCTTGGCAAGTACACATCTGAGAAAGAAGGCGACCAGATCATTGGCCATTTCGGCCTTGGCTTTTATTCAGCCTACATGGTCTCTAAGACTGTCACCATT
>JASHWM010000226.1 GCA_030044075.1 Candidatus Rhabdochlamydia sp.
GAAAGAGGAATAAAAAGAGGGAAATAAGCATTCTGGTGGCCTGTGTCCCTAAACTTCCTGTTCAATATTCTTTGGATGTTCTCCCATATCCCATAACCCCAAGGTTTGATCACCATGCAGCCGCGCACAGGAGAATGCTCGGCGATATCTGCAGCCTTGATCACCTGCTGGTACCACTCAGCATAATCTTCTTCGCGGGTAGGAGAAATTGCAGTTTTCTTTTCCGTCATAAGCTCAATTCCGATAAATTTTTTTCTAGTAAGTAGGCTAGCTGCCGCTTAACCTCTGTACATTCATTTTTCGATCCATTCTTGGGTAGTAGAGGATAGGTAAAATTTTGCATAGCTTCAACAACTTTCGTATTAGGCAAGAGAACTTCCCTTAAATAATCCTCATCGGGAGGAAGGATCGCAATGCTCCCCTGATGTAAAAAACCTTTTTTATCCCTTCTTTGTGCAGCTCCTGCAATTTTGCGGCCGAGGAGGACAACATCATATTTTGTTGGCCGCGCCATGCAAAACCTCTCGCAGCTCTTATCATAGCTTTCCGCATCGTCTTTCAGCAGCGAGAACTCCTCTTCACCTAAAAAAGTTTTTACACTTTCCATGACCGCCTTGTTGACAAAATGGTAATTTTCCAAAGTGTTCCTTGAAAAATGCTCGGATGAGCTTGGAAGAAGGACAGAGAATGCAAAATCCCAAATATGGAAGACCACTCCCCCGCCTGTCGGCCGTCTGGCCAGGTCAAGTTTTTTTTCCTGAGCTTTTTCCAGGTCGAGGTATTTTCCCGGATCGACAAAATAGCCAAACGTCGCACTGTCGGACTCCCACTCATAAAAATGGAGCGTAGGCTCTTCCAAAGAGGCAAAAATCTCTTCATCCAGCTCCATATTTTTCTTTGCTGGAGAAATTCCTGAGTTAATGACTTTCCATTGCATAAAATTTTTTATCCCTATATGCAGAAAATCATAATACATCAGATTGTTTTGATGAAAGCTCTGTATTTGCGAATAAATACCTGGGGGAATTACAATGAAATTTAGCCCCGGAAACAACCTAAGGACATCCCATGTTTGACAAATTTACCAACCGTGCCAAACAAGTTATCAAGCTGGCGAAAAAAGAAGCCCAGAGGATGAACCACAACTACTTAGGAACTGAGCACGTCCTTCTCGGCCTTTTAAAGCTCGGCCAAGGGATTGCTGTCAATGTCCTTCGGAACCTCTCACTCGACTATGAAACAGTCAAAACAGAGGTCGAACGAATCGTCGGTTTCGGGCCTGAAATCCAGGTGTATGGCGATCCGGCGCTCACCGGAAAAGTTAAAAAAGTTTTTGAATACGCCAATGAAGAAGCGGCAAGCCTCAACCACAACTATGTGGGCACAGAGCATCTCCTCCTCGCCCTTCTCAGACAAACGGATGGCGTCGCAGCTCAGGTCCTTGAAAACCTCAACATCAATTTAAAAGATGTCAGAAAGGAGATCCTAAAGGAGCTGGAAACTTTCAACCTCCAACTCCCTCCTATGGGAATGCCGGGTCCTTCCAGTGCAAAACCCCAGGAAAAAATCGGAGCCCCTGCAGACAATAAGATGCCAGCGCTCAAGGCCTATGGCCATGACCTCACCGAACTTTGCAAAGAAGGAAAGCTCGACCCGGTGATTGGAAGAAAAGATGAAGTGGAAAGGCTCATCCTGATCCTTTGCAGGCGAAGAAAAAACAACCCTGTTCTCATCGGGGAAGCAGGCGTTGGAAAAACAGCGATCGTCGAAGGCCTTGCCCAAGCGATCGTACGTGGAGAAGTTCCTGACAATCTCTCGAAGAAAAAGCTGATCTCCCTTGATTTGACATTGATGATCGCAGGGACCAAATATCGCGGCCAGTTCGAAGAAAGGATCAAAGCCGTCATGGACGAGATTAAAAAGAATGGGAACATCCTCCTGTTCATCGACGAGCTGCATACCATCGTTGGCGCTGGCGCAGCAGAAGGCGCTATTGATGCTTCCAATATTTTAAAACCCGCCCTTTCCCGAGGCGAGATCCAATGTATCGGCGCAACAACCCTCGATGAGTATCGAAAGCATATCGAGAAAGACGCCGCCCTTGAAAGGCGCTTCCAAAAAATCCTGGTATCCCCTCCTTCATTGCAAGACAGCGTCGTGATCTTGAACGGCCTGAAATCAAAATATGAAGAACACCACAAATGCATTTATACCGATTCTGCGATCAAATCCGCTGTCTACCTCTCAGATCGTTACATTGCTGGAAGGTTCCTCCCCGACAAAGCGATCGACCTCATTGACGAGGCTGGAGCAAAAGCGCGGATCGTGACCATGCACCAACCGCAGAACATTACAAAAGCTGAGGCCGAGATCGAAGAGCTAAGGATCGCAAAAGAAGAAGCGATCAACAAACAGGAATATGAAAAAGCGGCAAAACTGCGCGACAAAGAAAAAAACCTTCGCGACCTTCTACAAAACATGATCTCCGAATGGGAGAGCAAGAAAGAGGAGCACCAGGTCATTGTCGATGAAGAGAACATTGCCGCCATCGTCGCAAAACAAACAGGCATTCCGATCACAAGGCTGACCGAGGGCGAGACAACAAAAGTGCTCAAAATGGAAGAGGCCCTCAAACACACGATCGTCGGCCAAGACGATGCCGTCAGCACCGTCTGCAGAGCGATCAGACGCAGCAGAGCAGATATCAAAGATCCCAACCGACCGATCGGCGCCTTCATGTTCCTCGGGCCGACAGGCGTTGGAAAAACCCTTCTTGCAAAACAGCTGGCGATCAACATGTTTGGCGGCGAGGACGCCCTGATCCAGGTGGACATGTCCGAATACATGGAGAAGTTTGCGATCAGCCGCATGACCGGGTCTCCTCCAGGATATGTCGGCCATGAGGAAGGCGGCCAGCTCACGGAACAGGTAAGGCAGCGCCCTTACTGCGTCGTTCTTTTCGATGAGATCGAAAAGGCGCATCCCGATGTGATGAACCTTCTTCTTCAGATCCTTGAAGAAGGGCGCCTGACCGATTCATTCGGTCGCAAGATCGACTTTAGGAACACGATCATCATCATGACATCCAATATTGGTGCCGACCTGATCCGAAAAAGCACCGAAGTTGGCTTTGGGGCAGCAGAAGGGCTGCCGGAGTACAAGGCAATCCAAGAAAAGATTATGGACGCGGTTAAAAAAGGGTTCAAACCGGAATTCCTCAACCGCATGGACGGCATCGTAATTTTCCGTCCTTTGGACAAATCCCACCTCCTCGAGGTCATCGAACTGGAAGTCAAAAAGGTCACAGCGCGCCTGGAGAAAAAGCATATTTTCCTCACTTTGGACCAAAAAGCCAAAGACCTCCTGGTGTCAAAAGGGTTCCAGCCGGAGATGGGCGCACGTCCGCTCCGCCGGGTCATCGAACAATACCTCGAAGATCCTCTGGCAGAGAAGCTGCTGCTCAATCCTGGTAAGGGAGGCGTATGGCTCGTCACCGCCGAAGGCGATCGGGTTGTGTTTGTCGACCAGGACACAGCCCCCCATGATGCAAAAGATAAATTGATCAGCACAGGGCCGAGCTCTTAAAAAAAACTTTACGGCTTCCGGTCCGTGACATTTATGGATTTCCCTGCTATCCTATCTGTCATGGACCGTAAAAAAACTGTTGTCGTCGGCATGTCCGGCGGTGTTGATTCTTCTGTGGCAGCCTGGCTTTTGCAAAAGCAAGGGTTTTCCGTCATCGGCCTTTTCATGAAAAACTGGGAAGAAAAAGATGAGAGCGGCGTCTGCCAGTCCTCAAAAGAATGGCAAGATGTCCAAGCCGTCTGCGACGTCTTAAAAATCCCCTGTTACTCCGTAAATTTTACAAAAGAATACTGGGATGGGGTCTTCGGCCATTTTTTAAGAGAGCTGCAGCTTGGCTATACCCCGAACCCCGATATCCTCTGTAACCGGGAGATCAAGTTCAAAGCGCTTCTTGATAAAGCCTTAGACCTCGGGGCCGATTTCCTGGCAACAGGCCACTATGCCCAAATTTCCATGGAAGATTCCTCCTACTCCCTTTGCAAGGCGAAAGACCTTTCTAAAGACCAAACCTACTTCCTGTACACTCTGAAAGAAGAAGTTCTTTCCAAGGTCCTTTTCCCAATCGGCCATCTAGAAAAAAAACACCTTCGTAAAATTGCAGAGGAAAGCAGCCTTCCCACTTTCAATAAAAAAGACAGCACCGGGATTTGTTTCATTGGAGAGCGCAACTTTAAGAATTTTATTAAAGGATATATCCCTTTTCAGCCTGGTGAATTCAGGACATTGTCTGGAAAAGTCGTAGGCCGGCACGATGGCGTTGCCTATTATACGATCGGCCAACGAAAAGGCCTTGGGATCGGAGGACCGGGCCAGGCCTGGTTCGTCGTAAAGAAAGATCCTGCAAACAATATCGTCTTCATCGAACAGGGCAAAGACCACGCTGCACTGTATGAACAAAAGCTCATCGCCTCAGATCCATCATGGGTAAATACCCCTCCGAAAGCACCTTTTTCATGCGCTGCAAAAATCCGCTACCGGCAAGAAGACAACCCTTGCACAATCACTGAGGTTTCCGAAGATAAGGTCACTGTGGTCTTTGAGAGGCCGCAAAGAGCTGTTACTCCAAGGCAGTCCATCGTCTTCTACGATAATAACAAATGCATCGGCGGCGCAATGATCGTATCTGCTATTCCATAGCAGCTTCTATAACATCTTCAAGCTCTCGTAGAGCTTTTCCTGATCGATGATAATGATTTTTACTGTGCAGTCGTTTTCGCCGATAGAGACAAAAAACACCTCTTTCCCTTCGTACTTACCTTCGACAAATCCATTTGGATAAGCAACCCTTTTGGATGCATCTACCGTAGGACCGCTTGGCTTTGTGGAGTATAACGTCGAATAAAGAATGGGGACATTGGAAATAGAGATGACATCGTGCGGCTCTGCGGCACTAAATGTGTAAGCCCCCATGACGTACCAATGGCGGACATTCGTCTCCCTCCCTACAAAATAGCTGTGGAAAAATCCCAGATAGTGGTCGCCCATTTTTTTAGCCGGGGTCCCTCCCCTTACATCTCCCCATCTCCAAATCTTTGAAGATCCTTTTTTTACAGGCTCTGGAAATGGGACGATGCTCATGTTGCTCAAAGAAGGGTCTTCAACAGAATATATCCTGTGGGGAAGGATCGTATAACTGAGCTTGAGCTTTTCCACATCTCCTGAATCATCAACAAATGGGGCCCAGTTTTTTTCTATCGGTTTAATGTGAAGGTCAAAACAGGTCACATGTTCAACAGAAAAGTCATCTTGGTTGATTTTAGCAAGGAACATCGTTCGATTTTTCCTTGGAGGAAAATCAGGAATGCCGGCGTTATAGATCACATAAAGCTCGCCATCCAGATAGAAGATCCTGGGGTCCTCGACAAAGTCATTGCCCACGTCAATCGGTACATACTCATTGTCTGTCTGCTCGAAATTGCCATCAAGCTCTGCAATCCCTATGTGCGAGGTATAGGGCAAATCGATCCCTTTGCCTTTTGGCCTGCATGGGACATCATAACGAAAGGCAAGCAAATACCCTTCTTTGTATTCCAAAATAGAGGCGTTATAAGGATAGTTTACATTACGGATCGCCACCTTCTTCTCACCGAGGACAAGGCCCGTTTGATCTGCCATTTCGATCCTTGAAAAGACCTTATTGAACAGGTAAGGGTTGTTATTGATGTTATGGGCAAATATTGTAGAAGAGAAAAGCAGCACCAAAAAAAATCTCATACAAATCTCTATTCAATATGATTAATGTATCCGTCGATAAAAATAATACCCCTGCCTTGTCAACCTTTGCAGTTCATAGGCAGACCCGCTGCTCCTTGGTTCAGCGTTAGCGATAAATTTCTCGATCGTATGGGGCCTTAGTTTTTTGAAATCCTTCTGCCCTAAAATCGCTGTCAGGACGAATTCTTCAGGGAAACATGCAAAAAAAGGCAATCCGTCTTCCACAAGCTCGTAGTATTTGGAGATCAGCTTTTGTGTCAATTCTGTATCCATTTTGAGGCCGAAGGCGATCGTGCAAATGTAGTTGACCTCAAAGATATTTGTTCCAGTGAGCTGCTTGAGCTTTTCTAATGTCTGATGAAAAACATATCGCCTCATCTCAGGCTGCGTCCTCCATCCATGGATGAAAGCTCCTTTTTCTTCGATATGTTCGAAAACAGGCGTTGGGTCCCGGAGCGGGAATGCGGCAGAATCGATCCAAAGGACATTCGTAAAGCCGAGGTTTTGCGCTTCCATCATCATGAAAATTTTAAAGCTATAGGGAACTCCGGCATACTGGATTTCTTTTCCTGTGGGATTGGGAAATCCGCCTACACGATAGTAAAAGTATCCATTAAACCCGACCTTTTCGAGGGCCTGGGGGATCGTTCTGATCAAGTCAGGGTAAATGCGGTTAAAGGGAACGCAAGAAACAATGCACCTGTTGCCCCCATTGCCAATTTTTTCAAGGTGGACTTCTGGAACAAACCCTTTTTCCAGGTCGATCAAGGTCTGGGAAGCTCCCCTTGATATGCGGGATAAAAGGGCGTCGTAGTTCGTGTATTTGTTGGAATTCCCATAAAACTTCTTTACGATGGGCTCAACATCAATGTTCTGAAGTTTTTTTTGGACTTCTATGTAGTCTTCATTGGTGAGGTGTTCTTTAGCAGGAAAATCAATAAAAAAAGGACTCTCTGCCATCAATACTGATTGGAAAAGGCAATAAGAAAGAGCCATGAAAAGGATTTTAGAGCATTTTCTCCATCGATCAGCCAGCAT
>JASHWM010000227.1 GCA_030044075.1 Candidatus Rhabdochlamydia sp.
GAGCGCATTCCCGTAATAGCGCCGCTCCAGCCCCCAGTAGATTTTCCACTTAAAGCGCCGCAAAAGAGCATAAAGGCAAAGAATGCCGCTTTTTTAACGCCACTATAAAACTCGGTTTGAAACGGGTTCCCAACAGGAGTTCCAAATCCTACTGCCGTATATGGAATCACTTTGCTAGACATAATATTTATATAATAATTATAAAATTATTTATTTTTAATTGAATATTTTGTCATTTATTTAAAATAATTTCAATAATTTATTTGTGTAAGTTTAATTTTTAATTTTTGCAATTAGGGTCACACGAAATCCGCAACCAATTTATTATGAATTACTTACGATAAGAAACCCATCTAATTTTGTCTAATAACTGATTTTCAATAGCTTAGATACTATCTTAGCAAGGAACCCATCTATCGCTTCTTCTAATGGGCTAAGGTTTAATCCTTTTAAATAAAAATTAAATAAATTTTTATAATATGATATAATTAATTTAATCATTTTTAAACACAATAATATTTATATATGAAAACTGGAATAATACAAAAAGAAGAGTCTAGCGGTTTAACTTTTAACATTTATAGCCCCTATGAAAGTTCCCCTGAAAGCCCAAGCGAGGCTGCAGAGGTAAAAACTGGTGTAGTGGCCAAAGGACTGCCAGCCATTGGAGAAAAAACCTCTTCCAATACTGCACAAGCAAAAAGTTTCTTTGTAGGAACCCCTTCCTCCGAGGAAGGATCTCCAGAGCCCGAGGCCGCTCGGCTTACACTAATCAAAGTAAACGTAACTGATGATCAGGGACCTCTCCAGGAGGCTGCACGTCCAGCTGATCAAACGACTACAGCTGCAAAAGCAAAGAGTTTTTTTGTTGAAAGCCCCTCCCCTGATGAAGGCTCTCCCGAAGCACCGACTCCTCAGCTGACACTTCTTGGGACTGTTTCAGGTGAAGGTAACTGGGTGCTTGAAGGACCCGCCCCCTTACATAAGATGGCACCTCCTGAAAAAACAGCAATCCCTCCACGTAAAAGCGGAGAGGATTCGGGATACTCTTCCATTTCGCCTGCTTCTGATCTCTCTCCACCCTCCTCTCCTGAAGAAGAGTTCGCAGTTCCTGTTTTTGACAGGTCCATTGCCGCAAACATATCGGCAAATAACTTTACAGAAGAATCGATCGACGCGATCAACACATATTTACGAAAGAACCCTCGCAAGTTCATACAAGCCCGCGGCACTGGAAATATTTTCTTTGTCCATCGCAATGTGTCCGGCCTTGACCGCTCCATGCACATCACACCAGAAGGAGATGTTGTTGTTCACTTTACCCGTCACAAACCTACAACTCTGGCTGACAAAGAGTGGAGCGGAACTGAAAAAAATGTCAGTCTAGAGCTCAGTTTGCGAACAGGCATCATCTCTTGCACTTTTGGGCTTAAAAAAGACAAAGATAAAAAAGTACTCGCTAAAGATGAAGTTGCCAATTTGATAAAATATAATGGAAAAAAAGGATTCCCTGGAATTATCTCGCAATACCACTATCCGAAGATTGTCAATGGTAAGATAGAGATCAAAGATAGGGTTTCCCAGGAATATTATAATCTTGGAGATTTATGGAAAGCAATCGAGAGAGGTTTGCTCTCCAAAGAGGATTTGATGCAGATCACTTTCCAAATTGAAGAAGCCCTTGCCCTATTGCACGTAGAAGATGTGCATAGAGATTTTAAACCTCAGAACATCCTTTTGAAAAGAAATCCAGATGGCTCAATAACAGCTGTGATCTCAGACCTTTCAAGCGTATGCAGGCAAAATGATTCACTTGCCTTTGATGGCCGCTGTACGACATCCTGGTTTGCTTCTCCCGAGCATGCCAAGAAAGTCATGACCCTTCCTCCTCAATATCCAAAGGATTTTTTCATGGAAACCGATGGTATGCCCAATGACATTTGGTCATGGGGCATAACTCTTTGCTTCATGTATGGCATTGATGTTCCCTGGACAAGTGCAAAAGATGAAGCGATGATACTTTCTAATATTTGGTGGGTGATGTCGGAAGAAAGGGTAGAATATTGTTTTCCAACCCCAACAGACAAAACCTCCCCGCAGTATGCCATTCGACAAATCTTAAAGCACAACCCAAAAGAGCGCCCCTCTGCAGAGCAAAGAAAAGCTCTTTGGGCAAATGTTGACTGGGACAAGTGGAAGCAATCGCCGTAGAACATTCACCTTTCTTCAAAATGGATCGGAAGACTTAAATTGTCTTGATACGCGATAGAAAGGCTTGCCTGCATCCCGCGCGATTGCAAGGCTTCATGTACAATTTTCATAGCAAGATCAGGGTGATTGCACTCGCTGGAAAGGTGCGCGAGGTAAATATGTTTCAGGCCAGGATGAAAAACATCCACCAGGAGGCTAGCGCATGCCTCGTTCGAGAGGTGGCCCTGCCTGCTCAATACACGCTGCTTATAAACAAGAGGACGCGGGCTTGCATGGACCATGGAAGGCTGATGATTGGCCTCGGCAACAAGATAGTCGCAATCCTGCAGATGGCTTTTGACAAGCGTTGTCACAAAACCAAGATCGGTGCACACCCCAATTTTGCAGCCGCTTACTTTAAGTGTAAACGCAACGGGGTCTAAAGTGTCGTGCTGGACGCTAAAAGGATGGATCTCCACATCTCCGAAAACAAAAGGCTCGCCGGTTGAAAAGATCTTGAATTTGGGGCACTCAGAAAACGCCTCATAGATCCCTTTTGCTGTGTCGCGATTGGCAAAGACCGGGATCCCAAGTTTTTTTGCAAGCACCTGGATCCCTTTAATGTGATCGCTATGTTCATGGGAAACGACGATCGCCTCAATCTCTCCAAGGTCTACATTGATCTGTTCTAAACGCTCTGCAACGACCTTGGAGCTGATCCCTGCATCAATCAATATTTTTGTTTCTTGTGTTCCTAAATAATAGCAGTTTCCTTTCGATCCTGAAGCAAGCGGGCAAAATCCTTTCATCGTTAAAAACCAGTGTCGTTTGCATTGGTTTATTTTTAACAAATCAAGGAAATAAAAAACAAACTTTTTATAAAAAAATTTATTTCAATGATTAAAAATACTTTTTTAAAAATAAAACTTAATTTATATAAAAAAGATAACGAATAAAATAATTGAAATGAGGATTAGATATGTTTAATTCAGAAGAAGAGATTTTGGCAAATATTGATGCCACGCTCGATCAGCTGATTGAAAACTCCCTTGTCCTCAATCCTGAAGAAAGCTCTTTGATGGACTATGAGATCGAAGCTTTGCAAAAGACCCAAGAGAGCCTCCTCGCACATGTCGTACATATGCAAAAGCATCTGCACGAACCAAGAAAAATTTCACAGAAAAGAGAGATGATCCAATCAAGGATTGGAAAAAAAATTTCCGAGTTCGGCCGTTTGAACCAGCGGCTTGTCAAGCAAGTCTCAAAGAACTTTGCCAAAACAAACCGCAAGAAAAAAAACCTCGTCTAGAATTGCGCCAATTGCCGCAGTGCTTTTTCCAGATCTTTAGGCTGCGGCAATACTTCATCTTCCAAAGCTTTCGCGTAAGGGACCGGGCAGTTTTTTCCAGCAACACGGACAACAGGAGCGTCCAGGACATCAAAAGCTTCCTCTGCAATCCTTGCAACAATCTCCGCACCAAACCCGCAATTTTTTGCAGCTTCATGGGCAACAACAAGTTTGGACGTCTTTCTTATGGAAGCTAGAATAGTCTCCATATCAAGAGGAACAAGGGTGCGAAGGTCGATAATTTCTACTGAGATCCCCTCTTGCGAAAGTGTGTCGGCAGCTTCCATCGCCATAAATACCATCATGCCGTAGCATACGATAGTGACATCTGCTCCCTCGCGGACAACTTTTGCTTTCCCTAATGGAAGAATTTCCTCTTCTTTGGGTTCCGGCCTTGCACAAAACACCCTTTGTCGATAAAGGGCCTTGTGCTCTAAAAAAACAACAGGGTTTGGATCGCGGATGGCGGCTTTTAACAGCCGCTTTGCGTCAGAAGCATTGCTTGGTATCACAACCTTCAGGCCTGGGCAATGCGACAAGAACGCTTCAATGCTCTGAGAATGATAAGGGCCTCCCTGAATGTAGCCG
>JASHWM010000228.1 GCA_030044075.1 Candidatus Rhabdochlamydia sp.
AGCTAAGGGAGAACAGTGAAAAAGTTGTTCTTGTCTCAAAAGATTTTGTCATGAGGGTGAAAGCTGAAGCGATCGGACTTGAGGCAGAAGACTATGAAAACCTTAAAGTTTCCTACGACAATATCTATAGAGGGTATAGTAAATTAGAAGTTGCCAAACGAGATATTGATACCTTTTATAAAGACGGGTTCCTGCAATTGGAAGGACATACTTTCCTTCCAAATGAATATACGATATTGACTTGTCCCGAGCATTCCTCGGCTGTTTGCAAGTATAACTCTTCTACGAAAAGACTTGAGCCTCTGATTAAACTGCAAAGAGATATATGGGGCATCCAGCCATTGAACGTGGAACAAAAATGCGCGCTTGACCTGCTGCTGCGGGATGAGATCAAATTAATTACGCTCATTGGGCAGGCCGGGACGGGAAAAACCCTTTTGGCATTGGCAACGGGACTAAAAAAGGTCTTCGATGATGGGGTTTATACAAAGATCCTCGTCAGCCGGCCCATTGTCCCTCTTGGCAAAGATATCGGATATCTACCTGGGACAAAGGAGGAAAAGCTCTACCATTGGATGCAGCCGATTTACGACAACTTGGAGTTCCTCTGCCAGTCGACGACAGGTTCCGGGGACAGCGCAGAGACCCAAAAATGGATTATGGAAAGTAAGAAAATTGAGATGGAGGCGGTCACGTACATCAGAGGAAGGACCCTCCCGAAAATTTACATCATCATCGATGAGGCGCAAAACCTGACCCCCCATGAAGTAAAGACGATCATTTCAAGGGCGGGGCAGGGAACAAAAGTGATCTTGACCGGAGACCCCTCGCAGATCGACAACCCCTACCTCGACAAAGATTCAAACGCGCTCACATATGTCGTGAGCAAGTTCAAACATCATCCGATTTTTGGGAACCTCGTGCTCGACCGAACAGAGAGATCAGAACTTGCTGCGCTTGCGGCAGAGATCCTGTGATTTTTTTTGTGCCTACGGCAATAGCCGTAGGCCCTATTTTGAGCGCAGATAGGAGAGGAAGATCTCACTGCTCTTTCGGAGTTTCATCCCTATCGGAGAGATCGAGCAGATCCGGTATCCTTGAAGCTCCAGCCCAAAGTCGCAGATTTGGAAGGTGTTTTCCCTTCTTTCGGCGATGTAATCGGGAAAATATCCAATTCCCATCCCTTCAGCTACAAGGTTTGCGATCACTTCCCAGCTGTTGACCTCAAGGATCCCCGTGGGCTCCTTCCCGTATTTTTTCTTATAAAGGTTCTTCAATAAAATAGTCTCTTTGGCGTCGTTTGCTGCGAGCACAAATCCTAGCGAGTGCAGGTCCTCGTCCTTGATCTTTCTTGATGCGTATAGATTGAAATTTCCCGAGCAAATTTCCTCTTTGTCAAAGCCTTCTAGATCCCCTTCGTCAGGTAAAATGCCAAAGTCGATTGCGCCGAGCTTTACCATCTGTTTGATATTGGCGTTCTTATCCAGGAGGAAGTTGACCTTGACCTCAGGGTGCTTTTCACGAAATTTTTTGAGGAAGCGCGGGACTACAGCAAGGGCAAAGCTATAGGTGCATGCAAAGTCAAGGCTGCCTATGCAGCCCGTTGCTTCCCTGAAAAGATTTTTTTTAAACTCAGCAGCTTTTTTTAAGAGATCGATCCCTTCTTGGAACACAATTTCTCCTTCGGGGGTCAGCCTGAAGCGGTTAGGGTGATGTGCGACAAGCGGTATGCCAAGTGATTTTTCAAGTTTAGAAATGCCTTGGCTGATGGCAGACTGCGTCACAAAGTTTGCCCTTGCAGCAGCAGAAAGCCCCCCTAGCCTGACTGTGTCACAAAAATACTTGATATTTGTGAGATTTAGATGGTCGTCTTTGGTACTCATAGATCATTAGAATAACTTAATTATCTATTAAAATCTATTAATTTTATTAAATCTAGGAAGGTCGATTAAAATGGGGTCTATATAAGGTGGCAGGAAGATGAAAAATTATTTTATAGGGGTGCTATGAAAGCTGTGGCAATACAAAGATACGGAGAATTTGACCAAATTAAATTTATGGAGCTTCCGATACCGGAGCCTTTGCCGTTTGAGGTCCAAATAGAGGTTGCTTATGCGGGAGTGAACCCTGTGGACTGGAAAATTTGTTTGGGGATGGTGAACATGCCGTCCGGAGATTTTCCGATCATCCTCGGATGGGATTTTTCAGGGGTTGTCACAAAAGTTGGAAAAGACGTTCGCACTCTTAAAGAGGGCGATTTGGTGTTTGGGTTTGCTAAAACGACCAGGGGCTCTTTTGCCGAGTACCTCTGCTTTGATGCCGAGCATGTTGTTAAAATACCCTCGAACCTCAAGTTGTCTCAGGCTGCAGCGATACCCCTTGCGGCCCTCACAGCTTTTCAGGCGCTTGTTGAAATAGCGAATGTTCAAAAAAATGAAAAAGTCCTGGTGCATGGTGGAGCAGGAGGCGTGGGGAGTATGGCCATCCAGATTGCCCGTTATCTCCAAGCGAGTGTTGCTACTACTGCAAGGGAAGCAAATCATCTTTACGTCAGACAGCTTGGGGCGGACGTTGCGATCGATTATACAAACCAAGAGTCGGCCTATCTTCTAAAAAAAGCTGCACCGGAAGGTTTTGATGTAATCGTCGATTGCGTAGGAGGACATGTCCTTGAGGAAAGCTATGCGGCTTTAAAGAAAAGGGGCCGCCTTGTTTCCATTGCCGAGCTCCCAAACGAAGAAAAAACAAAAACATATGATGTCCATGCCACACATTTCAATGTGAGACCAGATGGGCCCGGGCTTCAGAAGATCGCATCTCTTTTTGAAAGGGGAACATTCATTCCTCTAGAGATCGAGGTAGTTCCTTTTTTTAAGGCAAAAAATGCGCTCGCAAAAATTAGAGAAGGCCATACGAGGGGCAAAATTGTCCTTCAGGTAAAGGACTTTTCATCTAAATAAAGGAGTTTTTGATGCGTTATTTACTAAGTCTGTTCAGACCAGCGCCCCACATAGATGAAATTGCAGACAAAGAGAAAGTAAAAGCAGAGTATAAATATTGGCGTATTCGGATCTTATACTCGATGTTCATCGGTTATGCTTTCTATTACTTTACAAGGAAGAGCTTTGTTTTTGCGGTCCCCGGGATCATGGAGCAGCTGCACCTTGATAAAA
>JASHWM010000229.1 GCA_030044075.1 Candidatus Rhabdochlamydia sp.
CAACATGGAGCAAAATAAAGCGGATGTTATCTTTGTCCCTTCGAGTGAGGGGAAGTTGGAAATACGAATTTTCCCTTGGGTTCGGGACCACGATGGTCCTTTTCACCCGGACATGTCTGCTGGAGGTATGTTTTTCGCTTCTGCGAAGCCCAGTTATTTCTTCTTCCTCGTCGCCATCCTCCGAATGCACTGAGCCGTCGAGGTCTACTTCTGTCCCAAGAGGAGGCCTTTCGGTGTCGTCAACTTCAGAACCTTCATCATCGCTTTCATCGACGTCCTCAGCATCATCGATCTCGCTGTCAAGGTCCAGATCGTCCAAATCCAGCTCCTCATCAATATCGTCGATCACGGGATCCTTGATCGGAAAACCGATAAGCTCCCTTGTGAACTTATAGGCGGAGTAGCAGCTGTCGACGATAAAGGTAAACGCCTGGGCACAGAACTCTTTGACTTTTTCAAAAGCTGACACAGCTTCGGGAGGGAGGTGCTCAGCAATAGAGCTTTGGATTTCGCCGATGTCGATCGCTGCGATCGACCTGCAAGAGCGCTCTGCAACGTCTTCAACAGCATGATATGCTTCCACTGCCACATCATGAAAGATTTGGAAATGATCTTGCGAATTGTTCTGGGGATTGAATTGCAAGTTCATGCTGGTCGCTTGTTAAGAAACAATTAAATAATAAAGTGTAACTGATCCTGTCGATCTGCAAAAGAAAAAAGTTTGAAGAGAAACCGTTTGGTATTTCTTAAATCAATTAAAAAATAATTAATTACCTACGTTTTATTGAAGTGTAATTTTTTTAATCTTGAAATTTTTTTGATAATAAATCTTTCTACGTGGTTTTATTCGAGAAAAAACCTGTAGGGCATGTCCTAGGGCCTTTTGATACAGTATCCCGAGTAACCGACAAGAAGAGATTTGCAAAAAGAAAACGAAAACTCTTTTTCTACCTTCCGTTTGCAGAGCGATTTCCAGAAATGACGGTCGATATTGGGAAGGACGCCTTTGATCTCCTCTATGGCGAGATGGTTTTTTTCGCAAATCCCGGACAGTTCATCAGGTTTTACAAAAAGGGGGTAGACATGGATGTTGGGAGGACTGTTCGGCACGAGCCATTCCACAGCTTTTATAACGAGGAGGTAGCTCAAGGGGTTCCGATTGAAAGTGTGGAAGAAAAAAAGCCCAAAAGGTTTTAGGACCCTTGCGGCTTCCCTGATCAGTTTTTCCGGATGCTCGACATGCTCGATGATGTCCATAGCGGACACGGCGTCAAAAGCTCCCGAAGGGTAGGGGAGGCTATAGGCATTTGCCATCTGGTAGACGACCGTTCCTGTTTTGTCGTTTTCTTTTGCGATCTTCAGGCTTGAAGTAGATAGGTCGATGCCATGGACCTTGTGGCCTTTGCTGGCGAGAAAGTTTGTTAAAAAGCCTCCTCCGCATCCAATGTCAAGGACCGTAGCAGGGCCCTTTATTTTTTCATGGACCGTTTCAGCAATCCAAGGGTTGCGAAGGGCATTTTCCGCTCTGAGGAGTGCGATGGGATGATTGTCTGATTCATACCACATTGTTCCAAGGTCGTCATAGAATGCGTTATTGATGCTCATACTGGCTCCTCGTGATCCGATAAAGGACGTGGCGTCTTAAAGAATGTCCTTCTGGGACCCTTGGATGATCAAAATCTCCTTTTGGATCTTTTTTCATGCCGAGCTTTTCCATGACACGCAGCGATCTTGAGTTCATCGGGACGGTGAATGCGACAACCTCTTCTAGTCCAAAACGGGTAAACGCAGCTTTTAGGACTGCCCTGGCAGCTTCCGGGGCATATCCTTTGCCCCATACGCTGGAAGACAGGCGCCAGCCGATTTCCACACAAGGAGTGAAGGGGGCTTCAAAGTCGGGGATGTTGAGGCCGACAAAGCCGATGCATCCGGAGGTTTCCTTGAGCTCGCATGCATAAATGCCAAAACCATGTTTTTTGAAATGTTCTTGGAACCTTTCGACCATGGCGAGCGTCTCTTCTTCTGTGAGGGGCTTGTAAAAATATTCCATGACCTTGGGGTCCTTGTTGATCGCAGCAAAAGGTGCGATATCCCTCGGCTCCCACTCCCTTAGGACCAGATGCTTTGTGTGGATCGGTTCTATTCCTGTTTTTTCCATAGGATGTTCCAATAGATGACCTGATAGAGAAAAAATAAAAAAATTCCAGAAAGCTGGAAGATAAAAAAGATCCTGATCGGTCCCGCATCAGGGACCTGCAGAAATGAGGCGGACCCATGGAGCGATGGCCACACAAGGCCCATCAGACACAAAAGGACAGGGTGGTTGATAAATAAAAGGGCGTGGAGCCATTGCTCGGCCCCTGTGCAATGATGCTTATGGACAAACTCGTCTTTAGTGACAAGGAGGCAGGAAAAGATGGCAAGCGCGGCATAATAAATGATCTTTCCACGCTCGAATGGCACAAGGAGCACAAAGGCCATGCAGGCAATGATGCTGAGAGTGTCGATAGGATGCCCGATCCTTTCCCATTTGGGAAGGCCCCGTTTGACATGGAAATAGCCTTCATCGATCCCGATCGCAACAGATTGTATGATGAATGGAAGAGCAATGAGGAGCGTCATAGGTTTCTTTGTTTGATGAGCAGGATTCCAGATAAGCTTAATCCCGGGCCAAAGGCCATGCTGATGATCGGGGTTCCTTCTTGCACGGATGGGTCCAAGAGCATCTCTTCCCAAATGTGGGGAAGGGTTGCAGAAGACATGTTCCCCCTTGTTTGCAGGATTTTTTTGCTATGGGCGATTTGATGGTCATGCAGCTTTAGGAGCTCTGCAATTTGGGAGATGATCTTGGGACCTCCCGGGTGGATTGCAAATAACGACCCTTCCACGCTTGCCTTCTTGTCCTTAAGGAGCTTGTCCAAAAAAGGGGAGATGGCCTTGGAGAGAAGGTAAGGGATCTCTTTGCTGATCGTCATCCTCATGCCCCAATCTTCACAGCACCAGGTCATTTTATCTTCGGTATTTGGGATGATCTCTTCATGTATCTTTGCGAGCTGTAGATAATTTCCCTGGGCGTTTTTTTCTTCTGATAGGGAATATTTGATGCATCCGTCGGCAAAAAGCGTTTGCACGACGAGCTGGCCAGCAGAGTGGAGTGTGGGGTTCATATGAAGGCTGCAGATCTCTGTATGCACGATATCAACTAGCGCTGTTTCTGTGTCGCTAGAGAGGAACCCCTTGGCCATCCTTATCCCGGGGACAGCCCCATAGCAGCCCATATGATAGGCATGGGTCACAAAAGTGGGAAAGCCCCTCTTGGCCACAATTTTTTGCGCGCCGCTTGGAGCTGTATATCCTGTGCAGGTGACATGGATCAAATGGTCCGGGGCTATGGACGCTTCAGGATAGAACTCTTCGAACTTGCCAAAGACAATTTGATCGTAGGCATGCGAGCGGTCTTTGAACATTTTGCCCTGCGGCCCTTCGCTTAGGTTGTAGATCTGCATCTCTTCCCAATCTAGGTGAAAGAAATCGTAGAGCTCAAGGCCTCTTTTCTGGATTTTTTGCGGCCCAAGTCCGATCTTTTGGAGCGTTGCCTTGATGTTGTCGTAGAATGTGGGAGATACAGGATGGCCTTGAAGTTCTTCTGCCCTTGTATGCGCCCTTGCGATCCATTCAATGGTCTCTTCTTGGCCCAGTTCATAGCGCGGCTTGCTGTGTTTAAAATTTGAGATTGCGATCGGCATAGTTATTTTCTTTTTTCTGAGGATAACAATAGAAAAGAAAAAAACATACCATATTATCGCGGGAAGGGGATGCTATTTTCTTTCAAGGTCGTATCGATCATGGACAAATAGATCGATTCTATAGAGGAGGTCTGCTTGTTCAGAAGAGAGCTGTTGACCCAGACGACAAGGGCAAGTTCGAGTGTGTTTTCCTCAAACTTGACATACCACACTTGAGGGTCTTTATCACTCCTTGTGTAGGGGACGCCCTTTGCTGCTTCAATGATGACATCAGAAGTTTTTTTCCTATCTGCAGAATAGCTGACCATAAAAGGAATGGACAGGCGGTAGCAGGCCTCTGATGTGCTCTGGTTCGTAAATCTTTTTGTGACGAGGTCGGAGTTTGGGACAATGATCCGATGTCCTTCGATGGTATCGATGAGCGTCGACCTCATATTGATGTCTAATATCATCCCTTTTTCTCCGGAGTCGAGGGTGATGTAGTCGCCCACTTTGATGTTCTTATCGAGCAGGAGGATGATCCCGCCCACAAAGTTTTGGATGAGGGCAAGAAGTCCAAAGCCGATCCAAAATGTAAAAGCTCCCGCAACAAAGGCAAATGCAGTGAAGTCGATGCCAAGAGAAG
>JASHWM010000230.1 GCA_030044075.1 Candidatus Rhabdochlamydia sp.
CTGAGCTTGCAAATACAAGACAGGTGCCTGGTTCCAAGAAAAAAGCGATTGCCACAGTCGTTAAAAAAGATGATATATTGCCAACTGAAACACAAACAGAATAATTGCAAATAGCTAACGAAGGCTAATAAAAATAATTTTTATACAGGATTCAAAAACGGACTGCTAAGAAGCAGTCCGTTTTTTGTTTTGGGCCATGAGAAAATCCTTTTCTTACAAACCCTCTCTCAAGACAATCTTAGAAGTGGCATGCTTTCATCCCCATCCCCATTAGAGGATCGGGATGAAAGCCAATGTCTCTTTCGAATCCCACATTCGAATTGAAGATAATTAACAAGATCACCTATACTCTCGCTAGAGAAAAAAAAATTTAATCATTGTAATACTTTAATTCTCTTGTTTCCGCAAAAAAACCAAAAAAAAGGGCAGCAATGGGTTATCTTAAGGATTTTCAGACACAGATCTCCAGCAACAACTACTCGGGCCTCCTCCAGCTTTGGGAGGAATATTGCCAGGGCGACCAGATTGATGGGGAAGAGCTCAGGCAAATTTTACAGGCGATCAAGCAATCCTCTATGGCCGACCCTTTTGGCAGACATGTCGACAAAGCCATTCCCCTATGGAAAAATCTGGAGGATGCACCGGTAGCGGATAAAGTCATCCAGCTGATCTTCGATCTCCAGACCTTCAACAACGACTATTTCAGACAGCTGGCCTTTGATTATTTATCGAAAAAATTTGCGGACGATAAAAACTTCAATGAAAAGATCAGGCTGATCGGGCTAAAAAATAAAGAAAACTTCCAGGGAGCGATCAGCAACTTCCTGCTCCTGACCCACATGAACAAAGGCAAGTTTGTTTTCCATACAGGCGGTTGGGGCGTCGGTGAAATCATCGACCTTTCACTGGTCCGTGAAGAGCTTGTCCTCGAATTCGACTACGTTGCAGGCAAAAAAGACCTTTCGTTTGAAAACGCATTCAAGACCCTCATCCCAATCCCCGACGACCACTTCTTGGCCATGCGCTTTGGAAACCCGGACGCGCTTGAAGACAAAGCTAGAAAAAATCCCCTCGAAGTGATCCATATGCTCCTCAGGGACCTTGGGCCCAGGACAGCTACAGAGATCAAAGAAGAGATCTGCGACCTCGTCATCCCGGCTGATGAATGGCCGAAGTGGTGGCAGAATGCACGGGCCAAGATCAAAAAAGACACAATGATCGAAACACCCAAAGAACTGAAAGACCCGTTCCGTCTGCGACATGCAGAAGTGACGCACGAAGAAAGGCTGGAAAAGGCGCTTGAGTCCAAACCTGATGCGAACACCCTGATCCAGATGGTCTATTCATTCCTGCGCGACTTCCCCGAAATCCTCAAGAACAAAGAATTTAAAAACTCCTTGATCAATAAACTTACCGAGACACTTTCTTTCCAGGAGATCACAGATGCGCAAGAGATCCAGCTCCGCTTTTTTATCGAAGACCTGGAAAATTCACAGACGCCCAAGCAAACTCCTGAACTGATCAAGAGCTTTAAAGACCTGGAAAAAATCATCTCCGAGATCCCGGTTCTCTCATTCAAGAAACGAGCCTGCGTCGAAATCCGCAAAGTGCGCAGCGACTGGGAAGAGATCTTCCTCAGCCTTCTTTTTACTGTCGACCAAAATACTCTTCGGGACTATTTCATCTCTGAGCTTATCCCTGCAAAATGTGAAGATAAGCTTGAGAAAAAACTCAATGAGCTTCTTGTAAATCCAAGCATCAGTCCGGAAACTTTGGTGTGGTATTTCCAAAAGATCATGTCCAATGACAAGCTCCCTATGGCAAGCGCTAAAGGAAGAAGCAACTTCTTTGATGCATTCCTCGTGCTTTTGAGCCGCATCGAAAGCGATGCAAACTTCAAGGACCTTACCAAAAAGATGCTTGGCATCCTTTTACAGGATCGATACCTTGTCGTCCGCAAGGTCATGCAAGAGGCATCGCTTGACGAAGTGAAAGAGTTTTTGCTCCTTTGCACAAAATGCCAGTCCCTCACAAACCACGACATCAAAATTTTCCATTCGCTCGCCGAAGTTGTCTATCCTTCCCTTGGCAAAGGCGGAGCAAAAGAAGAAGACAAGGAAAACGTCATTTGGTGTACGGCGGAGGGATATAAGAAAACACAGGCGAGGATGCATCAGATTGCGACTGTCGAAACTGTTGAAAACGCAAAAGAGATTGAAATTGCGCGTTCACACGGAGACCTCAGAGAAAACGCCGAATTTAAATCTGCACTGGAAAAAAGAGACCGTCTGCAAAGCGAGCTCAAATTCTTATCCGACCAGATCAACAAAGCGCGCCTCATCACACAGGACGATGTCTCAACAGACGAAATAGGTGTTGGCACAATTGTAGACTGTGTCGATAAAGACGGAAAACCAATAGCATATACAATTTTGGGACCCTGGGAAGCAAATCCCGATGAGCAAATTTTATCCTTCCAATCAAAGATGGCACAATCCATGATGGGGAAAAAAGTCGGAGAATCTTTCCAATTCCAAAACGATAAATTTGTGGTAAAGAAGATCCGCAGCTACCTAGAAAAAAAATGATGCAGCTGATTTTAGCCAGTCGCAATATGCATAAAGTCCGAGAATGCAGATCGATTTTGAAACAGATCAAGCATTTGGACATTCTTTCCCTCCTTGATTTTCCCGATTATGTCCCTCCAGACGAGTCCGGATCGACATTTGAAGAAAATGCTACATTGAAAGCAACGCATGCTGCAAAAGCATTAGGGGGCTGGGTCCTCGCAGACGACTCTGGTCTTGTCGTCCCCTCTTTGGATGGAAGGCCTGGCGTGCGCTCTTCAAGGTTTGCAGGCGAACATGCGACCGATGCTGACAACCGCAAAAAACTCCTAGAGGAGATGAAGGACATCCAGGAACCTTATCGCCAAGCCTACTTTGAATGTTGCATCGTTCTCGCTTCTCCAGAAGGGATCAAAAAAAGCTCAAGAGGGGTTTGCGAGGGGATGATCCTGACCAAAGAAAGAGGAAGGCAAGGCTTTGGGTATGATTCTCTCTTTCTCAAACATGACTACAACAAGACCTTTGCCGAACTCGAAGAAGACACAAAAAACCGCATCTCCCATCGCCGCAAGGCCCTTGATAAGATTTTCCCTTACCTCGAATCGCTTTCATGATCGACCTGTGCGCTATTTAATCGACGGCTACAATTTTCTTTTTATCTCTTCCCTATCAAAGGAATCCTTCCAAAAAAAACGGGAGCTGGTCCTCCGCTTTTTAAAAAATTCTACATCTGCTCTGAAATTTAAGATTGTAGTCATTTTTGACGGACAAAGTAATTCTCCAGAGATTGTAAGGACCCATATGGGCGACTTGGAAGTGATCTACACATCAGAGAACCAGACAGCGGACGCGTTCATCCTCGAAGAACTCCTTGCTTTAAAGCCTAAGCAAAGCATCGTGGTCACCTCTGATAATGGGCTCTCAAGAAGAGCAAGGGGCATTGGAGCGCAAACTATGACGATCGAGGAATTCCTTTCGCTGCTTGAAAAGAAAAAAGAAGATAAAAAGACCTTCAAAAACGAGAAACCTTCCTGCGATTCAGAAAAAGACAAAAAAAGACTTGAGGACGTATTCCAAAAAAGGATCAAAGACCCTTAAAAGGGTGGAGGGGCCGGAAAGGGCAAAATATGGACGACAACATAGTCAGCAGCCATGTTAGGATGCTGTCCATTCCGATTTGTCAATATCCAGCAGAGGAAAGAAAAGAATGCGCTGCCTACAACGTTTGCAATCGTTAGACCTTGCACGTAGGGGTCGGCAGCCGTAATAATGAGGTTCAGAAGACAGACCACCACGACATTTTTTGTGAGCATCGCAAAGAACGAGTCTTCAAGCATAAACCGATTAAATATCGGCCTCACCAAAGAATCAATGATCGAAGAAGTCATTCCAAGGGCGCCGCAGGTAACGCCTACAAGAGGATTGCCTCCAGAACAGATCGTCCCCGTGGCAAAAGAAAACAAAAAACTTCTGACCGCCTTCTCAGGGATCTGAACAGGCAGCGCGTCGTAATAATTCTGCACTAAATTCATATTTTAAACATGTAAAAATAAAATTTATTTAGTTAGGGAATTATATCTTCTTCTCGAATAAAAAACATCTAGTCGTCGAATTAAATTAATTTCTTATCTAAGAAATGTTTTAAGTTCGTTAATTACGGTCTCTTTCTCTGAAAGAGTGCTTTGTGAACATGGTGTTTTGGGAGGACCTGTACGAAACCCTCTTGCCTGCATGAGAGCTGCAATGTTGTGAGGAAAATTGAGGCGGGAAATAATTTTCGTCACATCTTCAAGCTTTTTCTCCTGCTGTTTATGGTCATCCCCCCTTGCGGCATTCGCATAGAGTTGCACGACGATTTCAGGCAATGCATTCGACAAAGCTCCTATTGTCCCCTTGGCACCCAGCTGCAGCGCATCAAACAGTTTTGTCTCAGCCCCTGTAAAAACAGAAAACGGACGTTTGCTTTGGACCTTCGCAAGATCGCCCAGGTATTCAAAATGGCTTCCGCTGTGCTTGATGCCGGCAAGGGGAATTTTATTGGCGAGCTGGCTGATAGTCGGCAGCTCGACTGTGTTGCGCACGCATTCAGGAAAGTTATAAAGAAGGAAAGGAAGATCTTTTGTAAACGCTGCCACATGCTCAAAATAGGCTCCAATGTCCTCTTGCGACACCTGATAATAAGAAGGAGGCAGTACAAGGACAGCATCTGCTCCCTGGTCTATGGCCCCTTGGGCAAGGGCCTTCACATTGTCGATAATGGTGTGGCTGATATTGACAATGGGCCGAAGGGGACCTGCATATTTTCTGATATACGCAAGAAGGTATTGTCTTTGCATGAGCTCCAGCCTGGAGAACTCTCCGGTGCTGCCTCCAACTAAAATGCCATCGACGCCTGATCGCTTCAAAAAGCTCACATGCTCTTCAATAGCAGCCTCGATCACCTTCCCATGAACGTCGGTCGGCGTCCAAATAGCTGTCCATACCCCTTCGAGCTTCATCGTCCACTCCTTTCGAAAAGGAGATATTTTATCCAAAAAAAACTTGGCCGGCAAGTCTTTCTCCACCAAAATTTCTAGCCTTCTCCCATCGATTTTCGTTAGAGTATATATACTACAATTCTCCCCTGGAATCCCTATGCTGAAATATTTGCTTGCAGCGCTGCTTGTGTCTTTTTTTTCCTATGCCGAAGAAGCTCGGGAAGTCTTTGTGAATTCATCGCATTGCAACCTGTTTTGCAGAGTGTTTGGAGAGGGCGATCCTTTGATCGTCCTGCACGGCGGGCCTGGTTTAACCCAGGACTATCTTCTTCCCTACTTGAAAGAACTTGAAAAAAGCAACACGGTGATCTTTTTTGACCAAAGGGGAAGCGGACGCTCTTTTTGCGAGATCAGCAAGGAGTCAATGAGGATGGAACATTTTGTTGCCGATATCGAAGCAATAAGAAACCATTTTGGCTTCAAAACAATTTCTCTTCTAGCGCATTCCTTTGGCACATTTGTCGCAATGAAATATGCGGCGAGCCACCAAGAGAAGCTTAAGAACATGGTGCTTGTCAGCCCCTCTCCTGCATCGTTCAAAGAATATAATGCATTCCTTGCCATTTCCTTTGTCCAATTACTTCCTTCCCTCGAACAAATGGGCAAGATCGCAAAATCAAATTCCTTTGCAATGGGAGACCCTTCAGCCTACGCAGAATATTACAGAGAACTTTTTCAATACTTCTTTTATGAAAAGCAGAAGGCAAGGGAACTGGACATCGGGATGACAAGGGAAGCTTGCCTGAGCAACCTGAAAATTTATGAGGTTGTCCATAAAAACACACTTTTAAGGCCGTTTGATCTGCATTCTGAGCTGAGGAATGTCAAAACAAGGACCCTTATCGTTCGAGGGAAAAATGACCTGGTTCCGCAAGCCTCAATCGAACAGCTGCATCGCGATCTTGTGAATTCAAGATTCATCCTTCTGAACAATTGCGGACATTTTCCTTTCATTGAACAGCGTGCGGAATTTTTAAAGCATGTAGGGGGATTTTTAAACTAGTTGATGGAAAAACTGGAAAAGTCCTTTTCTGCCTCTTCCCACTTTATCTTGCATTCGCCTATCTCAAAATTTCTCTGCAAGAAGTCGACGAATTTTTCAAGGTCCTGTTTTGCGCCGCTTGCATAGATCTCAACAGATCCCCCTGGAAGATTGCGCGCATACCCAACGATGTGGAGCCTTGCCGCTTCGATCTGCGCGGACCTTCTGAGGCCCACACCCTGGACCTTTCCATAAAGGGTCAGATGCATCCCTAACATAAGCTCTCGCACTCTTCCTCTTGTTCTACCGTCACGGACACCTCGATCTTGTCCCAGGCAAACTCTTCGAAAAGCTTGCGCATTTCCCCAAGGGCCCTGCATTTATTGATCGCTTCCCTAAGAGGCCTTGCCCCTTTGACATTTTTCAGGTACCAGCATGCAACCCTGCGCATTGCGCTGAGCGCCCTTCTTTCCTGCTCATAAGCGATCGTGTATTCAAAATGTCGAAGGAGGGCGACCCGATAGTCTTCTCCTGTGCGAACTTTTGGTGGAAGCCCTTTTTGCGCTCTCATGATATCTTCAAAGATCCACGGCTGTCCAAATGTCCCCCTTGCAACAAGGACCGCGTCAGCGCCCGTATATGCGAACATCCTCATAGCATCTTCTGCAGAGTAGATATCGCCATTGCCGATCACATGGATCTTTTTTGCCGTTTGCTTTGCCCGGAGGATATAATCCCAGTTTGCCGGCCCTTTGTAACCTTGCGCCCTCGTCCTTCCATGTACGCATATGGCCTTCGCACCGGCCTTTTCAGCAATTTGAACGATCTCTTCCACATTGATCTGGGTGCTGTCCCACCCAGCGCGGATCTTGATGGTAACGGGGATCGATACGGCATTGACCATGTTTGTGACGATCTCGCCGATCTTTTCAGGATTTTTCAGAAGCCCGGAACCGCTGCCATCTTTTGTAACCTTATCGACAGGGCACCCGCAATTCAGATCGAGGACATCGAAGCCGAGCTCTTCGATCATCTGCGCTGACTTCGCAGCAAGCTGCGGCTTGCTGCCGCAGAGCTGAGCGCCGATCGGATGCATCGAGGCTTCATAGTCAAGAAGTCGAAATGTGTTAGGATCGCTTCTGACGATCGCATCCATTTTGACCATTTCGCAATAAAAGAGCCCAGGGCGGTAGAGGTTGATCATCTGCCTGAAGGGAAAATCCGAGCAGCCTGCAAGAGGTGCGCAAAAAACGTTCGAACCAAGCTTTAGATCGCCGAGAAAAAAAGGATCTTCCATCGCTCCCTACCCCAGCAGCTTGAGCAGGATTATTTCCATGATCTGCAGCCCAAAGAAGGCAAGGATCGGGCTGAGGTCAAGGACGCCGCCGATTGGAGGAATGATTTTACGGAAAATGTTGAGATAGGGGTCGGTATACCGGGAAAGGACCCAAAGCCACTTGCTCCTGGCAGCACTTGGGAACCATGACGCTACGATCCGCACAATGAGCATCAGCGTATAAATAAGAAAGGCGTAATGGATAAACTGACCGATCATTTTTAGTTCCTCAGAAAAACAGGTGTCATGATAAACTAATGCCTGGCTTTTTTGGAGAAAAACCATGTATGCCCTCGCGTTTTATCGAGAAAAAGACCTGCTTCAGGTTGCTTTGCTCCATAAACACAAGAACAAGCAGATTATAAGACTTTTACGCTCTTTTGTCACGAAATCTGATGTAAAGCCGCTTTACATGCTGGCCTCCGTCCTGAAAAAAAAAGAATTTCTTACCGTTTCAGGGCTGCCCGCTGCCTCGGTCTCCGTAAGAAAAGCCCAGGTCAAGCTGACCTCCTACCCTCAAATCCTTAAGGCGATCCCCTTCCTTGCCGAAGAGCAAATTCCTTTTTTAGAGAAAGATGGCCTTTATCTCTGCCAGGTCGACATCGACAAAAAGAAGAAAAATACCGATCTGACGTTCCTTGCAACCAAAAAGCACTTGATCCAAAACCACCTTGCGGAACTTTTGCCCTTTGAGATCGACCCCGATTTTATCTCCTGCGGTCCAGCTGCCCTTTTCCGCCTTGTACGCCACTATTTCCCAGATAAGCAAACCCTCTCGGCCTTATACCTCTCGCAAGACCATTCTTTTTTCCTGTCCCTGCAAAATGGAAAGATCGACTTCTGCCATCCTTTGGGCGCAAACTGCCTCTTTGAAGAAAAAAAGGAGAATTCTCTTGAGCACCTCCCTTTGGAAGGGATCACAGCCAGTGCGGACCCGGAGCTTTTTTCTTCTGTAGAAAAATTAAGGCAAGAACTGATGAGGGTGGCCTCCTTCTGCGAAAAGAAAAAAGGTTTGCCCTCCGATCTTTTTATCTGCGGCAAGGACAGCACCTATTTATTTGTAAAACAGCTTGTGAAAGAAATATTTTCCTGCAGCTCTCCTCTTGTCATTGAAAAAGAAGAATCTGAAAACGCCATACCGATCGGTCTTGCGCTCGATGCAATCGCCCAGGACAACCTCACATTGCAATTCCGTAAAAATATTTCTGCTTCCGAAAAAGAAAAAAAAGAAAATAAGAGCCTGCTCAAGCAGGGGGTCCTTGCCTCTTTGGCGCTTCTCTTTACAACCCTCATTGCCGGAGGGGTCTTCATCAATGAGAAGAAAGAAGGGCTAAACCAACTTTCAAAAACCGTTTTACATGAAGAGTTCGTTGACTGCGAAGCCCTTGCTCAAAAGACTGCGATCTTTGAAAAACAACTTGTCCTCCCCAAAAACCCTCTTGTCTATAGCCCGCCTTCCCTTCTTGTGAGCGATCTTCTTGTTTCGATCAGCAATATCTCTTTGCCCGACAATGAAAAAATCGTGATCAAAAACCTGCATTACACATTGACGAGCTACCCGAAAGTCGGATCCCCAAAGCAGCCCTATCTGGGAAAGCTCGACCTGGTCTATTCGGCGCCCTCGTCAAAAGCGGCGAAAATATTTCAAGAAAAGCTGCTCAGCAGCCCTTTTGTCGACCAGACAAAAAAAAGCGTCCTTGTTGTAAAAGATGAACTTTTTGAAACTTCCGTGATCATAAAACCCCCTATAAAATGAACAAGATTGTAAAAAAAGCATTCACATTTCCCCTGTCTTGGGCCGTCCTAATGTTCCTCACCCTTGTTTTTACGGCCCTGTTGTTTGCATTTTTTTACAGCAAATGGCAAACTATCGACCAGTTGCAGGCGAGACTGCAAAGGCTTCAAGAAAGGCAAAAGGTCATCTCTGTTTTACGCTCAAAAGAAGAGGGGTTCCAGAAGGAGCTTGAGAGCACCGACCACTTCTATCTGTACCACCAGCTGGAAAGCTATATCCCCCTTGAAGAAGAGATCCGATCTCTAGAAACGCTCTCCGACTATGTCAAGCAAGACAGGAACCTTGAACAGCGCCTCCGGTTTTTGACGGGATCTGCCAACAGGATTGTTTTTCAGGAAGAGAACATTCGCAAGGAAGGCGACCTGCAAGAAACCGAAGAAATGCAAAAAAACCCTATTGAAATCGATCTTGGCGACCTAAAAGAGCTCCTTGCAAGGACCGAAGGCGCGCCTACTGCCCAAGGCAGTGGAGGAAAGCCCCAGATCATCATTAAAAATTTTACCCTTGAGCGGAAGTCCTCCTTAGAAAAAGAGACCTACCTCATGCAGATGCACCTTATCAAAAGAGAAAAATTGAAAAAATGAAACGAAGTATTTTCCTCCTCTTCATCCTAGCCGGCTGCGGCTCCCACCATACAACCAAAGAGGAAAACAACCTCCTTAGCATGCAGGTCATCGACCGGAACGGTTTTGCTGAGACGATCAGTATCAAAGAGCGCCTGGCAAACTATCAAAACGTCGATTTCTGCCAGCCGCAGCCCTACCAGAAAGTCCTTCGGGTCTTTGAAAAGGATAACGCGCAAAAAAGCAGGTCCGTCATCACCAGTTACCACTCGAATGGATACCTCTGGCAATACCTGGAAGTGGTCGATGGCAGGGCCCATGGCAAATACCTCGAATATTACCCCAATAGCCGCTTAAGGCTGGAGGTCCAGGTGATCGAAGGGATGGCCGATATCCATGAAAAAGCTCAGAGCAGCTGGCTTTT
>JASHWM010000231.1 GCA_030044075.1 Candidatus Rhabdochlamydia sp.
TCGTTAATAAAGTAATGTAAATATGCAAGCGAGAATTACCGGCGGGGGCCGGTCGTTGCCGTAGATAGAGAAAGAGCCTTGGTTCTTACAAAATATGCAACCACAAACGAATCCCTTTAGGATTAAAAGGACTTCATTATAGCAGGTACAAAAAATCGTGTAAATTTGTTTATTTTAGCCGAACCTATTAAGGAAAAATTTTACGACTTAGTAGTTAAACTCAGGCTCGTCCGGCATGCAAAACCGTTTGTCCATATTGAGGGAATCGAGCTTTTTCATCTCGCTCTCAGTCAGAGAGAAGTCGAAGATGTCAATATTTTCCTTTAAGTGTTCCAGGGAAGATGCCTTTGGGATCACGGGGATTTTTTTTTGGATAAGCCATCGCAAAATGACCTGGGCTGCGCTCTTATCGTGCTTAAGACCGATTTTTTCAAATACCGGCTCATTGAGGAGCTGGCCTTTGCCAAGGGACCTGAAAGAGATCAATTTGATCTTTTCCTTATGACAGAACTCGAGGAGGTCTTTTTGGTAAAGGTGGGGATGGAACTCGACCTGGTTTGCTTTTGGTTTGCACCCGGCCTCTAAAAGGTCTTGCAAATGATGGATGGTGAAGTTGCTCACTCCGGCTTGGAGGATTTTTCCTTTAGAGGCAAGTTTTTCCATCGCCTGGAAAATTTTTACCAAAGGGAATTTTCTGTCGGGCCAATGGATGAGATAAAGGTCGATGTAGTCTGTGCCAAGCTCTTTTAGGGCAAGGTTGCAAGCTTTTTCTACGGATTCTTCGACTTTCGAAGGGTTTACCTGGTCTAATGAGATCTTCGAGGTCAAAAACAGATTTTCGCGATCGAATTCTTTGATCCCTTTTCCAACGTCCTTATGGTTTTCATAGATATGAGCAGTATCGATATGCCGATACCCGATTTCGATTGCTTCAAGGACGGCTTTGGTGCAAGCCTTTCCCTTCAGCTGCCATGTCCCAAGGCCAACAAGAGGAAGATCCATACGATTTTATTTGTCATTTTGCTTAGGAAGATTGTGAAATGGAAGAATTTTTTTCAAGCCTAACTTTATTAAAAGGGTGGCCATCATGAATTTGACATGGCCTCTTAAATTTTCGAGGGGGGAGAGCTTTTTCTTTTCGATGACCATTTCCTCTACTTGAGGATAGTAGACAAAGACATGGATGGTCCCAAGATCCTTGTCCTGCTCTGTGGACTCGGCAATTTTTCCATCGGAAGGAAGATGGATCTGGTGGTACACAGGTTCTGTCATAAGCAAATAGCGTTTTTCTTTGATGTTATTTTTGAGGAGGCGGTGTGGGATGATCACATCAACGCCGCTGAGCTCTTGGAACCCGCCGATCTTGGTCATGGCTGCTTTCCCATAGTGGGAGATGATCTTTAGGTTCAGCTGATGGATGTTCGAACACCCTCCGCATTTGCATGGGGTCGAAGAGATCAACTCTTGGAGCTTATGGGAAAAGACCGTAAAGAGCTCAATAATTTTTTTACCAAAAAGAAGGGGATTTGCCTTGAACTCTTTTGGCATATGTTCTTTTGTGAGGTAAAAGAAGATGGCATCGCCTTCCAGTTTAGAAATTTCCAGGGGCAGACTGACTTTCTTAATGAGGCATTCCATCAATTGCATAATGACAAGGGTCCCATGGGCATAGTCTGTTTGGTTTTTCAGCATGAATGCGGTATATCCGCTAATATCTGCGATGAAAAAAAACATTTCCTTTTCTTCTGTTTCCATCGGGCCCCCTCGCTTTTTTTAATGTGTAAAATAAATACACAAAGAATGCAATTAGCGATTAGAAAAGTGTAGCAAATATATTTAGAGTCTAAATATTTTGAAGATTTGATGGAAATTGGATGTTGTTCTCTTCGTATGTTTTTGCAGGAAAGGTGGCTTGGCGATCAGGAATTGTAGTAATAATAAAAGGGAAGTGACCTATGAGATTTCTTTGTGATGAAATGCTTTCAGGTCTTGGCAGATGGCTAAGGGCTGCAGGATATGATACAAAGATTATGGAGCAGGGGACGATCGATCGGAAAATCTATGAGGAGGCCCTCCATGAAGGGCGCTACCTGCTGACAAGGGACAGGCATTTCCTGGAGATCGCCCCTCATGATAAAATTGTCATCTTCCTCAGTGGGAATTCTCTCGAAGATTGTGTAAAAGAGCTGAACGGGAAATTAAAAATCAACTGGCTTTTGCACCCATTTTCCAGATGCCTCGTATGCAACATGCCTGTGATCGACGCAAGTCCTGAGGTCGTATCAAAACTTGTCCCTTCCGATATTACACTGGATCAAAGCCAGTTCCATTATTGCAAGCATTGTCAAAAAGCTTATTGGGAAGGGAGCCATACGAGCCAGATGCTAGACCAGCTCAATAAGTGGCAAAGTTTGTAGGAAAACCCCCTTTCAAAAAATCCATGGATTTTCAAATAACTGATGAAGTAAAAGTGATGGCTCGAATTACGGGATATAGCAATTATGTCAACTTTCACTTCCAGTGTTTTAGGTCAGACCACATTGGGATTAGACCCAAGGACCTGGTTGGGTGATGGGCAGCAGCTAGAAGATCAGGCAGGACCCCCAGCTCAAGTGCATATAGACGAGGGAGCTTCGGGCTATGGGATAAGCGCCCAATCCTTAGATGCGCAGCATGTACAAGCGAACATTCCAAAAGGGCTCTATGCATTACTTCATGAGGGCATCAGAGAAGAACACACTCTAGCAAGAAAGAATGAATTTCTGAATTCGCTTATCGAAGGGAAAATGACCTTCTGCTCTAAGGCATATGTTGTGTATCTGTGCAATTTGTTTGTCCTTCATAAGGCGATAGAAAAGGCCCAAGCCGGGATCATAGAGCAATATGGAACGGATTTTTTTGTCTTCCCTGCACTTTTTCGATCAGAGCGGCTATTAAGCGATATTAAAATGTGGTCGATCTTTAACTCTTTATCGACAAGATTTGCAGACAAAGATGCCTTTTCAGATAGGTTCAAAGAAGAGATCGAATCGATAGCGGAATCCAGCGCAAAAGAGTTTGCCAAAAAGATCGAGGGGATGTCTATTTCAGTGGCCGGGGTCCTTTTTTCTTTGTATGGAACGATCATGGCAGGTGGCCAGCGCGTTAAAAAAGGCGGCGATGGCCATGGAGGTGTAATGAGCGGCTTTGTCTGCCGCATCCAGGACCCTGACGATGATGAATATGTTTCAACATTCAAAACACAGTTGAGACAAAAGATTGGGGAAGACCCAAGCCTTGCAGAAGAATATGCTCAGCAAAGCGTCTCTTTTTTCTCATTCCCGGAGGGTTTTTCGATCCCTGAATTTAAAAGAGACTGGCATGGCAATCTAGATGCTTTGCCCGAAAAATTACAATTGAGCGGCAGCGATAAGGAAGGCTTCGAACAAAAAGTGCTTGCAAATGCCAAACAGGCCGTTAGTCTTGTCACAGATTTTATCGCATCCATGTTAAAGAACATAGATAAGCACTAGCTTTGGGAAATTGGATCACCAAGAGTTCTAGCTGGCCCAGGCGTTTTTGCTGATGGGAGGTGAATCATCCATCTCACCTTAATTCCATCTCATTTTTTTTATTTTTGGATAATTAAAAGAGAATTATCATAATAATTATATTCGTTTGGAAGAGTGATAATGTCGATGTAGCTCAATCCAAGATCTTTTTGCAGGTCCGGAATTAATTTATTAAACTGATTTCTGGTAGATAGGCTTAAGTCCTCGATAATA
>JASHWM010000232.1 GCA_030044075.1 Candidatus Rhabdochlamydia sp.
GAAGTCTGACGCCAATGCCATACACCTTGCTGAGCAAATAGAGCGCAGCCTTTAAAAAATCATTCTTGCGCTTTCCTTCGATGATTTCTATAACAACCCTTTCAACATTCATGAAAATAGTTTTTTTTCCACCATTTCAATGATGATATGGATTGCACTCATGTGCGCTTCCTGGATCCGGTCGGCGTAGCGAAAACCTTCCACTACAAGCTCAAAATCGCACTTCCCTTTGAGCTTTCCCCCGTCTTTTCCTAAAAAAGCCACCGTCTTAAGTCCCATCGACTTTGAAGTCGCAACTGCCTCAATGATGTTCTGCGAATTACCGCTCGTCGTCAGTCCAATAAAAATATCTTCTTTCTTCCCAAGGGCTTCTATCGCCCTTGAAAAAACCTTTTCGTAGCCGACATCGTTTGCTGTGCAGCTCATATGTCCGACATCAGAAATCGAAATTGCCGGGAGCGCCCTTCTTTTATCACGAAAGTACGCTGTAAGCTCTTCAGCAAAATGCATGGCATCGCAAAGGCTTCCTCCATTTCCTGCGATGAGGAGCTTCCCTCCCCTTATAAAACAGTCGCTGATCTCATGGGCCACCTGTTCAATAAAATCTATAGAGCTTGGCCTTTGGAGGAACTGGACCGCTTTTATCGCTTCTTCCAGGGAGTACGCAATATGCTGTTGCATAAAAAACCTTTTCGTATAGAGAAAAAATGTACGAAAAAAACAGATAAAAATCTATGTTAAATCTCATCTTGTAATGAATAAAATATCATGAATCATTTACAAATTGCAATTGTCGGAGCTACAGGAGCAGTAGGAGAGGAGCTTTTACAGCTTCTTTCAAAAAAAAATATTCCCCCTGAACATCTCCATTTGTTCGCCTCGGAAAGGTCCCTTGGTAAAAAAATTCCTTACCTCGGAAAGTCCCTGACCGCTACAACCCTTGGGGCAGGGTCATTTAAAAATATCGACCTCGCCTTTTTCTCTGCCGGCAGCTCCATTTCTAAAACTTTTGTCCCCATTGCAAGAGATTCCGGATCTCTTGTGATCGATAATAGTTCCGCGTTCCGCAAAGATCCCAAAGTGCCTTTGCTGATCCCGGAGGTAAACTCAGAAGACGTTCTATGGCATGAGGGAGTGATCTCTTCGCCGAACTGTACCGCGACCATCCTTTTGATGGTCTTATTTCCCCTATTAAAAAAATTTCCTGTCGAGAAGGTGGTCGTCTCGACCTATCAGGCAGCGAGCGGGGCCGGGAGGAAAGCGATGGAAGAGCTTCAGGAAGAAACTCTGTCGCAACTAGAGGGCCGCCCCTTTACAAGGACTGTGATGCCTTTTCCTTACGCTTTCAATCTGTTTGTCCACAACTCTCCCCTCACTGCAAGCGGTTATGTCGAAGAAGAGCTGAAAGTAATAGAGGAAAGCCGGAAAATTTTGAAGAACAACGATATTCAGATTTCTCCCACCTGCATCCGGGTGCCTGTGCTACGGGCCCATTCCGAAGCGATCTATATAGAGTTCAAAGAAAAAGTTACAAAAGAAATGGCCTTGGATGTTCTTGCAAAAGCCCCTGGTGTTGCATGTTTCGATACCAAGGATGAGAATCACTTCCCTATGCCGGTGGATGTCTCTGGAAAAGAAAAGGTCTTCTGCGGAAGGATCCGAGAAGACCTATGTCATCCAAGGGCCCTGCATCTTTGGGCTGTTGGAGACCAGCTCCTGAAAGGAGCTGCTCTGAACATGTTGCAAATTGCTGAGATGATCTATGAAAAAGAAGGTATCAGAATTTGAGACTTACACTTTTACCAAGAACCCCAGCCTCTCTACGAGAATTGCTATCCCTTTATAGTTCAATCTTGTTTTATGAACTCCATGCTCATCAACGTAAGGAGTATACATTAGAGCAAAATCTTCGTCTGTTATGTTTTCAGCAAGGTATTCCTCTTGAAGGAAGTCATTGACGAGCTTATTTTCATTTTCCGTTTCAATTTTAAAGGCTATGATGTGGAGGACCGCTTCCGTTGTGCAAGCATTATTGAGCAAATTTCTATATTCATCGGGATCATGATTGGCAATCCCAACATGAACGTCGCGAGATCCAAGGGCAAGATCGTTATTTAGGCCAAACTCATCTCCCACCTGCATTCTCGCATTGTTAAGGACGTGGAACTGGCCCACTTGATAAGCGCGTAAAATAACTTCTTCCTTAAACTCTTGCAACCACTTCCTGCATAGGTTGTCGATTGTTTCAGGGCGATCGATCAATTGACGGAATTGTCTTACTGCCTCTTCATGTTTTCTTGGGTTGCAGTGCGTCGCAGCTTCTGCAAGCTCAAGAAAGGCGGCCCTTTTTTTATCGATATCGATCTCAGGTTTTCTCATTTCAAAAATGATGTTCTTTACAATCAATGTTAAGGTCCTATAGTACTCAGCGCTCGTTCCATATGCAACTACATCTGCCACTGTTATAAAGTTCACATACTCCTGGATACACTGCCTCATCGACTTTCCGCCAAGACCAAGATAAGAAGCTCCGAACTCATCGTCATCAGTAGCTGCAAAGACGCCCTTGTTTCCATATACAGCAACTTGAGAACCATCAGGATTTCTAAATATCCCATCAAAGCGAACGAGAAGTTCGTTCAGATCTATAGGATTTCCTTCGGCCTCAAGCTGAAGGAGGACCGACTCCAAGTCAAAAGGGTCCGGGCGGTCTGCTTTCCTGGCATCGTTGACTTGGTAACCTATTGCTGCATCAAGCAATTCTTGGGGGTAGGCGGGAGGAGGAGGTGGTGGTGGTGGCGGCGGCGGTGGTGGTGGAGCTCCGCTGCCTGTAATCAACTGGTATAACCAGACAAAAGGATATGCGATGATCCAGAAAAGAAGAACGAAAGGATAGGTGATGATTTCAAAAAACCTTGCGCATCCATCAGAACATTCGTTTCGCTGGATGTTCTCACAAGGTCGTATTGAGGAAGCGCAATAAGGGTCGATCCTACCCCCTACGACCTCTTCTGATTGAAAAACCTGCAAGGGCCCTTGAATATCTCTAACCGGGTTCAAGCTCATATCCTTTATCTATTTTTATGTTGTTACTCTTTCTCTAAAAACCCTAGTCTTTCCAGGAGGATTGCAACACCTTTGTAGTTCAGCTTTGCTTTATGGACACCGCGTTCATCGACATAGTTTGTGTACATTAATGGAAAATCGTCATCAGTGATGTTCCCATCACCATATTCAGCTTGCAGGAACGCGTTGACCGTATCTAGTTCTTGATCGAGCTCAATTTTATAGCTTGCGATATGGATAAGGGCTTCTCTTGTATATCGCCTATCGAGCAATCTGCGGTACTCATCAGGATCTCTGGCATTGATCCCGATATGAACGTCGCGCTCACCAAGGGCAAGGTCGTTATTGAGGCCGTACTCATCACCGACTTCTTTTCTTGCGTGATTGAGAACGTGGAACTGCGCCCAATGCTCCCCTTGATAGGCTGTTAATATTGTTTCTTCTTTAAAATCCTGGAACCATCTTCTACATAGGTTGTCCATTGTTTCAGGGCGGTCGATCAAAGCACGGTACTGCCTAATTGCTTCCTCATGTCTCCTTGGGTTGCAATGGGTCGCAGCTTCAGCAAGCTCAAGGAGGGCCCCTCTTTTCTTTTCTATATCGATCTCTGGTTTCGCAAGTTCAAAAATAATATTTTTAACAATCGCATCAAGGCTCGTGTAGTAGTAATCGCTTGTCCCATAAGCAGACAGGTTTCTATCTCTGACAAAGTTCACATAGTTTTGGATGCATGCCCTCATCGACATCCCGCCAACTCCTCCGGCAGACGCAGCAAACTCATCATCATCCCTTGCAGCAAATACGCCCTTGTTT